>JBILSK010000426.1:0-3126 GCA_044372165.1 Burkholderiaceae bacterium
TCCCTGAGTGCTGGCGCCGTGCGACCTTCGGGTCGTTTCGTTTTGGTGACTCACGTTCGAGGCACCGCGGGGGCGCATCGAACGCGAATTGATTGTCGCCCGCTCGTCCAGCGGCGGTATCGGCGGTACAGGATATAATTTCGATCACCGAAATTATTTATGACATCGTGTCAGGGTGTTGTCAGATTTGTCCGATTTCGCCGACCCGCTACGCTCCTCGCGCACCCGCACCCGTCAAAGCGGTGTCTTCACCCGGCAAACGCCTGGCAGCCGGTCGCTTGAGCGCGGCCTGCTATTGCTGCGCGCCTTTCGACCCGGGACCTCGTCGCTCACCAATGCCGAGCTCGCGCAACGTACCGACCTGCCGCGCCCCACGGTGAGCCGGCTCACCCGGTCGCTGGTCGACGCCGGGTTTCTCGACTACGACCTGCACAGCGGCGCCTACCGGCTGGGCGTGCCCTTCCTGAGTTTCGGCAATGCGGTGCTGCACGGTTCGGTGGTCATTGATGCCGCCTTGCCGCTGATGCGCGAGGTGGCCGAGACCCACGGCTTGAACGTTGGCCTGGCCGTGCACGATGCCGGCGAGATGGTCTACCTCGATTCGGTACGGCGCAGCCGCCGAGAGCTGTTTCGCCAGGTTGGCCCGGGGTCGCGCACGCCGCTTGAGCTCACGGCGCTCGGCCGCGCCTGGTTGTTCGGCACCACCGATACCCAGCGTATCGCCGCGCTTGCCCAGATCGAAGAGCGACTGGGCCCCCGCTGGCCTGCCATGGCCGAGGAACTGGCCCAAGCCCGGGTGCAGCTCGCCGAGCAGGGCTATTGCAGTGCGGCCTGGCAGATCGGCATCCTGTCCATCGCCGCCCCGGTGCGGCCCGCGGGAATCAAGGTCCATGCGCTCAACCTGAGCTTCGCCGTGCCGCAGGGCAAGGGTCTGCAGCTCGAACGCCAGCATGCACCCGTCCTGCTGGCGCTCACCGAGCGGGTGCGCGCAGCGATCGACGCCGTCCACACGGATTCCGTTGCATCGCGCTGAAACTCGTCGCTGGCCTGCGCCGGTGAGAGGATCCAGTCACGACCCCGCCTGCACCGGGGGTCACGACAGGCTAGCCCGGAGACAGCCCATGCATGACATGCACCATTTCACGACTGCGATCTCGCAGATCGTCAGCACGCCCACCGAAGAAGAGGTGATCCTGCGCGGCCACCGATTGAGCGACCTGATTCGCGAGGGCAGCTTTGCACAGTCGGTCTTCCTGATGCTGACCGGACAGATGCCGACACCCGGGCAGGCGCGCACGCTGGACGCCGTGTTCACCGCCTGCGTCGATCACGCGGTCACGCCTTCGGCCATGATCGGGCGCGCCTTTGCGTCCTATGGCACCACGGTCCCGCAAGCGATTGCCGCAGGCGTGCTGCTGTTTGGCGACATCACCGGCGGTGCAGGCGAGCCGCTGGCGCGGATCCTGGTCGACGCGATCGGTGAGCGGGTGGCGCAAGGCGGCGCCATCGACGACTCGGTGATCGACACCGCCGCACAGGCCATCGTGGCCCAAGCCCTGCAAGGCACCGGCCGCATGCCCGGCTACGGCATTCCGGCGCATGCGATGGATCCGCGCGCACCGGCCCTGCTGGAGGTGGCGCGCCGCGAGGGCGCAGCCGGCCCCTATTGCCGCCTGCTGGTAGCCATCGAGGCGGAACTGGGCCGCCGCAAGGGCCGCGTGATTCCGATCAATATCGACGGCATCGTCGCCGCCCTGGTGCTGGATTTCGGCATGCCGGCGGCCTGCGCTGCGGCCTTCGTGATGATTCCGCGCAGCTTCAGCACCCTGGCGCATCACATCGAGGAAAAGGGGCAGGGCACGCGCTGGCGGCATGTCCCGCAAGATCAAGTGACCTACACCGGTCCGATGCCCGCTTCCCGAACCTGACACGCGCAAGGAGCCTTCAATGTCACACACGAGTGAACGCCGCCAGCTGCTGACCGGTACCGGCGCAGCCCTGGCATCCGCCGTCATCTCGGCGCCGCTGCGTGCCCAGGGCAAATCCATCGTGCCCGGCGGCACCTTGAAGATCGTGGTCGGCTATGCCGTGGGAGGCGGAACCGATGTGATCATCCGCGCGATGTCCGATCGACTGAAGGATGCGATCGGCGCCAACATCGTCATCGAAAATCGGCCGGGCGCAAGCGGCATGCTGGCCCCCGCGCAGATGAAGACCGCCCCCGCTGATGGTTCGGTGATCTGCTTCACCCCCGGGGTCTCCACCATCGAGCAGCGCGTCAGCAAGAAGTCCATCCCCTTCGATCTCGCCGATCTCGCCCCGATTTCCCTGGCCGGCACCGTGCCCACCGTCTACTGCGTGTCGTCAACCCTGGGCCTCGGCAAGCTCGCCGACTACGTGAACTGGGTGAAGGCCAACCCGAAGCAGGCCAACTTCGGCACGGCGGCCATGGGCAGCACCACCCACTTCTTCGGCATCGAGCTGGGCAATGCGCTGGGCCTGCAATTGCAGCCGATCGCCTACAAGGGCACCGGCCCGCTGCTCACCGACATCGTGGCCGGGCATGTGCCGGCCGGCTGCGGCGGCCTGACCTCGTTCCTGCAGCACCATCGCAGCGGCAAGGTGAACATCCTCACCGTGTCCTCGGGCGCACGCTCGCTGGCGGCCCCGGAGCTGCCCACCGTATCCGAGCAGGGCTTTCCAAAGCTCTCGAGCGAAGGCTTCTATTCGTTCTGGGCGCCCGCCAGGACACCGCCTGAAGTGCTGGAGGCGCTCAGCCGCGAGATTCGTGCCGCACTCGAGCCGGCGGACATCCGCCAGCGTCTGCTGGGTCTGGGCCTGGAGACCCGAACCTCGACCCCGGCAGAACTGCGCGACTACCAGGCGCAGGCACTGGCCAAGTTCGCGGCCTCCTTCAAGGCCGGGGGCGGCGTTCCCGAGTAGGGCGTGTGGCCAGTGCGGGCGGTGGGCTATCCTGCCGCCCATGCTCGACGCGCGGCCCACTTCGCCCCCCACTCAATCCACCGATCGTCCGCCCGGCCACCCGGGGCCCGGCGGCGAGATTCTCAACCTCGCCGCCTATCGGTTTGCGCCCATCGCCGATCCGGAGGCGGTGCGCGAGCGCCT
>JBILSK010000428.1:0-3109 GCA_044372165.1 Burkholderiaceae bacterium
CCGGCAGCATCCGACGCAAGGCCTCGAAGAAGAGCTCGGCTTGCAGCCGCTCGCCGAGGGTCTGCTCGCACACCCGCTGCGCGAGCGCCTCGGCCACCGGGGCCAGCGGACGCTGAGTCGATTGCGCCAGCACCTGGGCCATCGCGGCCCGCTCCAGGTAATACAGGTCATCCCAGGCGTGGCTCACGCGTTCGCCGCAGACCACCACGCCGTGATTGCCCAGGAACACCACGTCGGCGCCGTTCATCGCGTGAGCAATCCGCTCGCCCTCGGAGACATCAAGTGCAAGCCCGTTGTAGTTCGCATCCACCGCCATGCGACCTTGAAAGCGCATCGCGTTTTGCGACAGGCGCGTATCGAGCGCACGGTCGCAGGTCAAGGTGAGCGCGGTCGCATAGGGCATGTGCGTATGCAGCACGCAGGCCTTGCCGGCGATCCGGTGGATCGCGGCATGGATGAACATCGCAGTGGGTTCGACCGGATGACGGCCCGCCAGCACCGCGCCCTGCACGTCGATCAACACGATGTCATCGGCCTGCACCTCGCTCCACAGCAGTCCGCGCGGATTGAGCAGGAAGCGCCCGGAGCCATCGGGCAACTCCAGGCTGAAATGGTTGCAGACCCCCTCGGCCAGGCCGTGATGGGCGGCGGCGCGCAGGGCCAGGGCGAGGTCGGCACGCAGGGCGCACACGGCGGGGGCGTCGTAATCACGCTGGTGAGTGGAAGTGGGGCTCATGGCGTCAGATCTGAAGTGAAAGGGGGCATCATGGCTCGCAACCGACTGCGGCGGGCGCCGCGTCATGGGCGTCCTGGCACACGCTGCACTCAGGGCAGCAGCGTACGCAGGTCGGTACTGGCATCGATACGCCACAAGCGCGCGAGCAAGGCCTGCGCACGGCCCTCGCCCACCACGGGAGACGCCAGCTCCATGAACTTGTCGTCCAGGTCACGATCGGTGAGCGGCAGCTCCGGGTCGCCCTTGCGCGTTGGCTGCAAGCACTCGTGCTCGCGGCCATCGCGCAAGGTGATGCGCACCCGCGCCGCCCGCTGGCCCGGAAAGGCCGCATCCAGCTCGGGATCGACCGCGAGGTCGACGCGCTGCATGAGGGCACGTGTCACGGGGTCGTTCATTCGTGGCGGCTCGAAGGCGGCCAACCGCACGCTGCCGTGGACCAGAGCGGAGGCGACCACATAGGACAGGCTGAAGCGCGCCTCGGCCGGTGTCACCGGGTTCAGATGCCCAGCCACCTCGAGGGCCGGCCGATAGGTGCCCACGCGCACCGAGGCAATGTCCGCCGCAGCAATGCCTTCGCGCGCCTGCACCGCCAGCGCACCATCGATGGCCGCGAAGGTGTGTCCGCAGCAGGCGTGGTTCTTGAAGGTCATGCGGGTGATATGAAAGTCATGACCCAGGGTTTCGGTGGCCCGCATCCAGTCGGGACCATCGCTCATCGCGTGACCGACACCCGCCTCCCCATCAAGCACGCCGAACGAACCGGTCACGCCCTCGCAGGCCAGTTGCGCGGCCAGCACGCCGGCTTCGGCCGCACGCCCGGCATGCAGCGGCTTGGACTGCGAGTCGCCTCGCATGGCCTGCTGCAATCCGGCGGCAAAGGTGGCGCAGCCGGCCAGCGCGTGAGCAAAGCGCAGCTCATCGAGCTGCCACACCGCGGCCGCGGCGGCCGTCGCGCCGAAGGTGCCCACCGTCCCGGTGTTGTGCCAGAAGCGGTAATGCGCGCGGCCCAGGGCCGCACCGATGCGCGTGGAAATCTCGTAACCGGCCACCACCGCAGCCAGAAAGCGGCCCCCATCAGCCCCCACGTGTTGTGCGGCCGCCAGGGCTGCGGCAATTGAAGGGGCGCCCGGGTGGTAGATCGCCTCGCGATAGATGTCATCGACCTCCACCGTGTGTGCGGCCGTGCCATTGATCAGGGCGGCTGCCCGCGCGGTGGCGGGTCGACCCAGCGCAAGCCGTGCGGCACCATGGTCCAGATCGTCGGCGAGCGCGCGCTCCATCAGCGTGGCCGGTGCCTCGACTGCGCCTGCGATCAGGGCGGCATACCAGTCGATGACCGCGCGACGCGCATGGTGCGCGACCTGCTCGGACAGCGGAGCATTGATCTGCTGCGCGCCATAGCGCGCAAAGCGTTCGATGGCGGTGGCGTCGGACAGGACGGTGGCAGCGGACATTCAGGCTCCGGAGGCGGGACACAGGACAGGTCGAACGTCGATCCCTCGAACGGTGCCACGAGCCCGGGACACTAGCAAACCCGGCATGGCAAAGTTTGACACTGCTTGACGCCTTTGCAGACTGCCCATACAGTCCGGCTGTGTTCAACACTGCAAAACATGACCTCACGATGGAAGTCATTCTTCGCAAGTATGGCAACAGCACCGTTGCCGTGATTCCTCCTGCGGTGCTGCGCGATCTGGGTCTGACGCCAGGTCAGGCCATGACGCTCAAGACAACCGAAAGCGGACAGATCGTCCTGGCTCGCAAACGCACCCATCGCCTGGCCGATCTTCTCGCACAGTGCGACCCCAAGGCGCCACCACCTGCCGACCTGACCCTGTGGGATCGTGCCCGCCCAGCGGGCCAGGAGGTCTGGTGATGGCTGTCTTCGATCGAGGCGATGTGGTCAGCGTGCCGCTGGATCCCGCATTGGGGCACGAGCAGCGCGGCACGCGCCCGGCGCTGGTGCTGACGACTCGGGCATTCAATCGACTGGGCGATGTCCTGGTTGCGCCCATCACCCAGGGTGGAGACCATGCGCGCCATGCCGGGTTCGCGGTCAGTCTCAGCGGAACGGGCTGCCGCACACAAGGCGTGGCGCTGGTCAACAAGATCCGGATGCTGGACCTCACCGCCAGGAAGGCGCGCAAGATAGAACGCGTGCCGGACGCCGTGATCGAGGACGCCCTGGGCAGGTTGGGCGCAATCCTGGAGGGTTGATTCGACCCCGGGCGCCTTGCTGCCCAGCGGCGACACCCCCGATCCGCCCGCTCAGCGCTTGCCGGTCTTTCGTGGCGGCAATCCGGTGTGCTGAGTCAGGATGCGCCCAGGCCGCACATCGGTGCGAGCCGCTTTCGTTGCAGCCGCGCCTCGCGC
>JBILSK010000427.1:0-3109 GCA_044372165.1 Burkholderiaceae bacterium
GAGCATGCCGAAGGCGGCCACCACGATGGGCACGACCACCAATGAGACCCAGAAAGGCAGCCCCAGCCAGTTGAGCAGCATCCAGGCACCGAAGGCGCCCATCATGTACTGCGCACCGTGGCTGAAGTTGATCACGTTGAGCAGGCCGAAGATCACCGCCAGGCCGAGCGACAGCAGCGCATAGAAGGCGCCATTGATCAGGCCGAGCAGCAACTGCCCGAAGAAGGCCTGAGGCGGGATTCCGAGGAGTTCGAACATGTTGAGGTCCGGGTTGCGGGGTGCGAGGTGGGCCGATCAGGCTGGCCCGCCTCGCACCGCAGGCTCACTTCTTGACCAGCGGGCACTCCGACGCTGACAGCGGGCGGAAGGCCTCTTCGGCCGGGATCGTGCCTTTCAGCTTGTAGTAGTCCCAGGCGCCCTTGGATTCGGACGGCTTCTTGACCTCATAGAGGTACACGTCGTGCATCTTGCGGCCGTCGATGCGGATCGAGCCCTTGCCAAACAGCGGATCGTCGGTCGGCATGGCCTTCATCCGCGCGACCACCTTGGCCCCATCGGCATCCGACTTCAGGTCATGCACCGCCTTCAGGTAATGCAGCACGGCGCCATAGACGCCCGCCTGCACCATCGAGGGCATCCGGCCCTTGTTGGCGGACGCGAACTGCTTGGACCAGGCGCGCGTGCTGTCGTCCTTGTCCCAGTAGAAGGACTCGGTGAGCAGCAGGCCCTGCGCGGTGTTCAAGCCCAGCGCGTGCACGTCGGTGACGAACACCAGCAGGCCGGCCAGGCTCTGACCCCCCTTGGTGATGCCGAACTCGGAGGCCTGCTTGATCGCGTTGATCGTGTCGCCGCCGGCATTGGCCAGGCCGATCACCTTGGCCTTGGACGCCTGGGCCTGCAGCAGGAAGGACGAGAAGTCCTGGCCGGGGAAGGGATGGCGCACCTTGCCCAGCACCTTGCCACCGGCTGCCGTCACGATGGCTTCCACGTCGCGCTCGAGCGCGTGGCCGAAGGCATAGTCTGCGGTCAGGAAGAACCAGGTGCTGCCACCGGCCTTCACGGCCGCCTTGCCGGTGCCGTTGGCCAGTGCGACCGTGTCGTAGGTCCAGTGCACGGTGTTCGGCGAGCAGGCCTTGCCGGTCAGGTCGGAGGTGGCGGCACCCGAGTTCAGGTGAACCCGGTTCTTGTCGCGCACGATCTGGTTGACAGCCAGCGCGGTCGACGAGGTCGGGACGTCTACCACTGCATCGACGTTGTCCACGTCGAACCACTTGCGGGCGATGTTCGAAGCGATGTCCGGCTTGTTCTGGTGGTCGGCGCCGATCACCTCGACCTTCATGCCCTTGCCAGCGGCATTGAAGTCCTCCACGGCCTTCCTTGCGGCCCACAGCGAACCGGTGCCGGTGATATCGGAGTACAGGCCCGACATGTCATTGAGGACGCCGATCCTGATCACGTCGTTCGAGTACTGAGCACTGGCTGCGCCGCCTGCCAGGGCGAGGGCGGCGGCGAGCGCGAATTTGGCGAATACGGGTGGGGTCTTCACAAGGTCTCCTTGAACTGCTTACCGACTGAGCGGAGGGGGTGACAACACACGAACAGAGAGGGGCGCGGGCCGGTTGGCCTCAGACGCCCAGATACGCCTCGAGTTTGCCGAGGTTGGCCGAGATCTGGTCGTTGAGAAACATGTCGACGACCTGACCGTGCTCCACGACATAGTGCCGATCGGCAACGGTCGAGGCGAAACGAAAATTCTGTTCGACCAGCAGCACCGTGAAGCCTTTCTGCTTGAGGGTCCGGATGATCTGGCCGATGTGCTGAACGATCACCGGCGCGAGGCCTTCGGTGGGTTCGTCAAGCAGCAGCAGGTTGGCGCCGGTACGCAGGATACGGGCAATTGCCAGCATCTGCTGCTCGCCGCCCGAGAGCTTGGTGCCCTGGCTGTGGGTGCGTTCGAGCAGGCGCGGAAAGAGCTCGTAGATCTCCTCGATCGACAGCCCGCCCGGTTTCACCACCGGCGGCAGTTCGAGGTTCTCGCGCACATTCAGGCTCGCAAAGATGCCGCGTTCTTCCGGGCAGTAGGCAATGCCGGCGCGCGCGATCAGGTTGGAGGGCATCTGGATGGTCTCGGCGCCTTCGAAGCGGACCGAACCGGTGCGCCGCCCGAGCATCCCCATGATCGCCCGCATCGTGGTGGTCTTGCCGGCGCCATTTCGACCGAGCAGCGTGACCACCTCGCCTCGGGGGATCGAAAAGTTCATGCCGTGCAGGACGTGACTTTCGCCGTACCAGCCCTGCAGGTCAGCGACCTCCAGCAGCGCTTCAGCCATGGCCGGTTCCCATGTATGCATCGATCACCTGAGGATCCTTCGACACTTTCTCGTAATTGCCTTCGGTGAGGATTTCGCCGCGGGCCAGCACCGTGATGTGATCGGACAGGTCCGAGACCACCGACAGGTTGTGCTCGACCATCAGCACGGTGCGCCGGGCCGCGACCCGCTTGATCAGTGCGGAGATTCGGCCGATGTCCTCGTGGCCCATGCCCGAGGTGGGCTCGTCGAGCAGCATCATCTCGGGGTCCAGGGCCAGCGTGGTGGCGATCTCCAGAGCCCGTTTGCGGCCGTAGGACAGCTCGACCGCCTTCAGCCCGGCCAGCTGCCCGAGGCCGACTTCATCGAGCAGCTCCATGGCGCGTGCGTCCAGCGCATTGAGCGAGTTTTCATTGCGCCAGAACTGGAAGGACGTGCCCAGCTTGCGCTGCAGCGCGATCCGCACATTCTCGAGCACCGTCAGGTGCGGGAAGGTCGCGGAGATCTGGAAGCTGCGCACCATGCCCATCCGGGCGACATCGGCGGGTGCTGCGCGGGTGATGTCCTGACCCTTGTAGAGGATCCGGCCCGCGGTCGGGCGCAGAAACTTGGTGATCAGGTTGAAGCAGGTGGTCTTGCCGGCTCCATTGGGGCCGATCAGGGCGTGGATGGAGCCGCGCGAAATCTTCAGTGACACGTCCTTCACGGCATAAAAGCCGTTGAAGTCGATCGACATGTTCTGTGTTTCGATGATGTAGTCGGACGCCATGGCTCCTCGGTCCGGTCGGTGACGCATGTAT
>JBILSK010000029.1:0-10239 GCA_044372165.1 Burkholderiaceae bacterium
GCGCGCAGATTCGAGCCGCCGTCGACACCTGGCTGTCCGGTCGATTCAAGGTCGACGGGGTGCGGCCCTCGGCCGTGCCGGGCATCTACGAGGTGCAGATCGGTGGTGACCTGATCTATGTCGACGAAAAGGCGCAGTACGGCTTCGTCGAAGGGCAGCTGATCGAACTGAAGGGCAATCGCAACTTGACCCAGGAGCGACTCGAGCAGCTCAACGCGATCCAGTTCAAGGATCTGCCACTGGCGCTGGCCATCAAGCAGGTCAATGGCAAGGGCACGCGCAAGCTGGCAGTCTTCGAAGACCCGAACTGCGGCTATTGCAAGCAGCTGCGCCGCGAACTGATCAAGCTGCCTGATGTCACGCTCTACACCTTCACCCTGCCGATTCTCTCGGCCGACTCCAAGACCAAGACCGTGGCCGTGTGGTGCTCGCCGGACCGTGGCAAGGCCTGGAACGAGCTGATGCTGTCGGGCAAGGTGCCCGACAACAAGGGCACCTGCGACAACCCGATCGAGAAGGTGGGAGAACTTGCGCGCAAGCTGCGGGTGACCGCAACCCCGACGCTGTTCTTTGGCAACGGCAAGCGGCAGACCGGCGGCGTGCCGCCGGATCGTCTGCTCAAGCTGCTTGACGACAACTCGAAGGAATCCTGAGCGCGGGGACGCGCAAGTTCACTGGCGGACTCTGCGCTGTCCCAAATCGGTAACAGCTGTTACCGATGTTCACTGCCCGACCGGGAAGCGCTCCTCCTTGGGCCACAGCACCCACATGCGCCCCCGGGCTTTCATCAGGCCCGCTGCGCGCCCCGCGTCCTGCCCGAATCCCCAGAACACATCGGCGCGGATCTTTCCGGTGATCGCACCGCCCGTGTCCTGCGCCAGCATGGCGCGTTGCAGGGGGCGGGTGTCGATCGGGTCCGTGGTGTCCAGCCAGACCAGGCTGGCCAGCGGAATGACGCGGCGATCGACCGCGATCGACCGCAAACCGGTGAGCGGTACGCCCAGCGAACCGGGCGGGCCGGCGTCGATACCGGTCTCCGCGCGCCGAGCCAGGTTTGAACCGTCCGGGTCTGACGGGGCTGGGCTGGTGTCGGCGGCCACCGCTGGCAATTCGCGAAAGAACACGGCGCTGGGGTTGCTGTGCATCACCGCGCGCGCCTGGGCCGGATTCGCTCGCAGCCAATCGCGAATGGCGGGCGCGCTCACGTCTTCGGCGCGCAGCGCACCCTGATCGATCAAGGTCCGTCCGATGGCCCGATACGGATGGCCATTCTGGTCGGCATAGCCCACCCGCATCGTGCTGCCGTCGCGCAGCGCCACGCGGCCCGAGCCTTGAATCTCGAGAAAGAAGGCATCGATCGCATCATCGACCCAGACCAGCTCCTGTCCGGCCAGCACGGTGCTCGTGTCGATGTCGGCCCGGCTGAAGTAGGGCACCACCCGCTGGCCCTGCAAACGACCCCGCAGGCGCATCCCTGCCAATCGGGGCTCGACTGCAGTCAGGTCGATGGTCAGCAGGTCGGCGGGTCGGGCATAGAGCGGCACCTGCTCCGGACGTTCGCGAATGCGGCTGCCGGTGAGCAGCGGCTCGTAATAGCCGGTGATCAGCCCCTCGGCGCTCGACTGCGCATCGAGCAGCGGCCAGGCCGCAAAGCGTGCTTCGATCCAGGTTCGCAGGCCAGGTCGAGTGCCGTCGGCACGGGCCTCGAGCGCCCTGAATTCGGGGCACAGACCCGCCCAGGGAGCGGGCGGCGTCAGCATGGCGCATTGCCGAACCAGCGCTGAGGCCAGCCCGCGCAGGTCGTCCGAAGCCCAGCCGGCAAGGGCGGAGGGAGGAAGAGGTGTGCCGACGAGCGCGCCGGCAGGCAGGGGCGCGGGGGTGGGAAGTGAAGTGCCCGCTGCCGCCGCGGGTGCGGAGGGTGCCCCGCTGACCGGCGCTCGCGAAGCAGGAAGCGGAGCACACCCTGTTGCAATCAGGGTGGCCGCTGCGAGGCAGGCGATAATCGTATGGTGCGGGATGCGCATCGCAGCGCCCGCGATGGCTGCAAAGGTCGGGTTCATCATGTGGGTCATCTATCTCGAGGCGGCAGTCGCCCTGGCGCTGGTCCTGTTCATCGTCTGGTGGACCATGGGCGGCAAGAAGTAGGCGGTTGCTCGCCGTCAGGGGCCGACTGGGCAGTGAAGCCCGCCGGGCCGGGTGTCATACTTGCGCTGCTCATTCTATTTCGCACCGCGCGCCATCATGTCCGAACCTCTCCGCTCCATGCGGATCGCTCCCAGCATCCTGTCGGCCGACTTTGCCCGCCTGGGCGAAGAAGTCCGGGCCATCGAGGCGGGCGGCGCCGATCTGGTCCACTTCGACGTGATGGACAACCATTACGTGCCGAACCTGACCATCGGTCCCATGGTCTGCGCCGCGATCCGTCCGCACGTGAAGATCCCGATCGATGTGCATCTGATGGTGTCGCCGGTCGATCGCGTGGCCGCCGAGTTCGCCAAGGCAGGCGCCAATCTCATCACCTTTCACCCGGAAGCCTCGGATCACGTCGATCGCTCGCTGCAGGCGATTCGCGACGCCGGCTGCAAGGCGGGCCTGGTGTTCAATCCGGCCACGCCCCTGCACTGGCTCGATCACGTGATGGACCGACTGGACATGATCCTGCTGATGTCGGTCAACCCCGGGTTCGGCGGTCAGAGTTTCATCCCGTCCACCCTGTCCAAGCTGCGCGAAGTGCGCCGTCGCATCGATGCGCACCAGGCCGCGGGCGGCCAGCCGATCTGGCTGGAGGTTGATGGCGGCGTGAAGATCGACAACATCGCGCAGATCGCCGCTGCAGGGGCCGATACCTTCGTGGCCGGCTCGGCGGTGTTCGGTGCACCCGATGCCGATGGCGGCTATCGCGGTGTGTTGTCTCGCCTGCGCGAGGCGGCCGATACGGCCTCGGCTGTTGCCAAGCCGGGGCGGTAAGCGTGAGCAGCAGTCGCTACCCGACCCAGGCAGTGGTCATCGACCTCGACGGCACGCTGCTCGACACCGCAGCGGACCTGGCAGCGGCGGTGAATTTCATGCGTGATGACCTGGGCCTTGCGCCCCTGTCCGAAGCGACCATTGCCACCTATGTGGGCAAGGGCGCCGAAGTGCTGGTGCATCGGGCGCTGGGCGGTGGCGTGGACGCGCGGGTCGATGACGCCTTGCACGCCCGCGGCATGAGCGGCTTCTCGACCCACTATTCCCGCGAAAATGGCCGTCAGGCCCGCCCCTACGAAGGCGTGCTCGAGGGCATTCGCGCCATGCGCGACATGGGCCTGCGACTGGCCTGCGTCACCAACAAGCCGCAACGCTTCGCCGACCCCCTGCTCGAGCGCTGCGGCCTGGCCGAGGCCTTCGAGATCGTGCTGGGCGGCGACGCCTTGCCGAAGAAAAAGCCCGATCCCCTGCCCATGCTGCATGCCGCGCAGCATCTGGGCGCGGCGCCTGCCGTGATGGTCGCGATCGGCGACTCGATCAACGATGCGCTGGCCGCGCGGGCCGCAGGCATGGCGGTGTTCGTCGTGCCCTACGGCTACAACGAGGGGCATGACATTCACACCCTGGATGTCGATGCCATCGTGCCGTCGCTGCTGGCCGCGTCTCACCTGATGGACCCCTCTTTCAGCCGGAAGTCCGCATGACCGAAATCGAATTCCGTGCCTTGGCCGCCCAGGGCTACAACCGCATCCCGCTGCTGGCAGAGTGCCTGTCCGACCTCGACACGCCGCTGTCGCTGTACGTGAAGCTCATCGACCGCGACAAGCGCGGTCACAGCTTTTTGCTCGAGTCGGTCGTGGGGGGCGAGCGTTTCGGACGCTACTCCTTCATCGGCCTGCCCGCACGCACGCTGGTGCGGGCCACCGGCGATCTCATCGAAGTGGTGCGTGACGGCCAGGTGATCGAGACCCACACCGGCGATCCGCTCGATTTCACGCGGGCCTTTCACCAGCGCTTCAAGGTGGCGCTGCGCCCCGGCCTGCCGCGGTTTTGCGGCGGCCTGGCCGGCTATTTCGGCTATGACGTGGTCCGCTTCATCGAGCCGCGCCTGGGGGCCTCGCGCAAGCCCGATCCCATCGGCACGCCCGACGTGCTGATGATGGTGGTCGATGAACTCGCCATCGTCGACAACCTGCGCGGCAAGCTGTACCTGATTGTCTATGCCGATCCGGCACAGCCGGATGCCTACTCGCAGGCGCGTCGTCGACTGCGCGGGCTGCAGGCGCGCCTGGCGCAGTCGGCCTTCGAGCCGGAAGACGCGCCGCTGCCGCAGTCCGACATCATTCGCGAATTCGCCCGCACCGATTACCTTGCGGCTGTCGCCAAGGCCAAGGAGTACATCGTGGCCGGCGACGTGATGCAGGTGCAGATCGGCCAGTGCCTGCGCAAGCCCTTCGCGCATTCGCCGCTGTCGCTCTACCGTGCGCTGCGTTCGATCAATCCGTCGCCCTACATGTACTACTACGATTTCGACGGCTTCCAGGTCATCGGTGCTTCGCCCGAGATCCTGGTGCGTCAGGAGTCGAATGAAGCGATGGATGCCGCGGGACGGGTGGTCGAGCAGGGCACCAAGATCACCATCCGGCCCATCGCTGGCACCCGCAAGCGCGGGCTGACCGCGGCGCAGGATGAGGCACTGGCCCAGGAGCTGCTGGCCGATCCCAAGGAGCGGGCCGAGCACCTGATGCTGATCGATCTGGCCCGCAACGACCTGGGCCGGATTGCGCAGGTAGGCACGGTGAAGGTCACCGACCAGATGGTGATCGAGAAGTACTCGCATGTGCAGCACATCGTCTCCAACGTCGAGGGCATGCTCAAGCCCGACCTCGACGCCATCGACGTGCTGCGCGCCACCTTCCCCGCGGGCACACTGACCGGCGCACCCAAGGTGCGTGCCATGGAGATCATCGATGAGCTCGAGCCGGTCAAGCGCGGGATCTACGGCGGGGCGTGCGGCTACCTGAGCTGGTCCGGCGAGATGGATGTGGCCATCTCGATTCGCACCGGGGTGTTGAAGGACGGGATGCTCAATGTCCAGGCCGCGGCCGGCGTGGTCTTCGACTCCATCCCCGAGGCCGAGTACCAGGAAACCGAAGTGAAGGCGCGTGCGGTGCTGCGTGCGGCCGAGCTGGTGGAAGAGGGCTTCACCCGCGAGCTCTGAGTGGTCGGACACCGAGCCCCGACCCGCGAGGCCTGGTCTTCAGCGCGGACGGCCCAGCACCATGCCCCAATAGGAACGGTAGGTGTTGCTCGAATAGCCCGGGATCACTACCACGCCGATCTCGGTGAAGTTGGGGCCCATCAGGTTGGCGCAGTGCCCCGGGCTGTTGATCCAGCCTTCCACCACGGCCTTGACGTCGATGTAGCCCGCTGCAAGGTTCTCGCCCACGGTGGACCACTTGTAACCAGTGGCGGTGACCCGTTCGCCCACCGACGAACCGTTGGCGCCTTCATGACCGAAGGTGTTCGTCTGGCGCAGATACACGACCTGAGCCAGTGCGGCCTGCTCGAGCAGGGGGGCTGCGCTCACCGGGCCGGCCGCAGCGAAGCTGCCCTGGTTACCGCAGGTCCTGGGCACGGCGCGAGCCGCGTTGGTGGCGACGATCACCTCGGCCGCCAACGCCTTGGCGCGCGCGGTGAGGTCGTCCTGCACAGAGGGCGCAGCCAGGGTCGATCCGAGGACCGTTGACGGTACTTGCGATGAAGCGGGGCCCGACGCGGGGGGCTCGCTGTCAGGGCCACCGCCACAGGCGGCCAGCACAAGCGTCAGCAGCAGGCTTGAACGGGCAGGATGGGACCGCCGCGGCACGGGACAAGGAGAATGGGCGCGCATAGGAGGCAGAGCATGAGCGGTGCCAAGGCGAGCGGTCAAGCTTGCACCGTCCGACGGCCGCTGCGCCGCGCCGACGTGCTCAATGAATGCGATCATCCGACCCGATGAACACGACCCCTTCCCATTCGATCGACATGAACGGTCTTCGCCATGCGGCGGTGTTTGATTCGCTCGATCGCTGGCGCATCGTGCTCGCCCTGATGGTGGTGCTGATGCATGTGAACACCGTGGGCCTGATCGACTTGCCCCTGCCGGCACTCACTGCGCGGCTGGCCCACGATTCGGTAGTGGGCTTTTTCGTGATTTCCGGCTACAGCGTGATGCACGCTGCCTCGCGAGCGCAGGGCGATGCGAGATCGTTTCTGATCGGGCGATGGTCCCGTCTGTTGAGCCTGGTGGTTCCGGGGCTGTTGCTGACCCTGGCGCTCGACGCGCTGGGCAAGTCGCTGCGCCCCGACCTCTATCCGTTGTGGATGTACGACCACTGGTGGACGCATCTCGCCGTGCATGTGCTTTTCATCGGTGAGGTCTGGGAGCGTTCGTTTCCCGCCTTCTCCAATGTGCCGTACTGGTCGCTGGGCTACGAAGCCTGGTACTACGTGATGCTGGCGGTGGCCATGGCCTGCGCGGGCCGACCGGTTCTGCGTGCGGTGTCGCTGGCCGCTCTTGCGGTGCTGCTCGGCCCGCGCATCGTCTTGCTGCTGCCCTGCTGGTTGATGGGCGTGTGGGCGTGGTGGCGGGTCGAGACCTCGCGTGCGCAGCCGCTGCGGCAGTGGCCGGACTGGGCCTGGCCCGGTGCGTTGCTGCTGATCGTGTACGCACTGTGGGCAGCCTCCCCGCTCTATTTCGGCCTGAGGGAGCTGGGCGAGACGACGTCGGAGGCCCTGATCGCGGCCTGGGGGCCCTACCTGAGACTGTCCAATTCGCGCTGGTTTTCCGCCGACTGGATCACCGCCCTGTTGTTTACCGCCATGATCCTGCTGCGCGCGGCAACGGTGCGCCAGGCCATTGGGGCAGACAGCCCGAGGACCGCGAATCCAGCCTGGATCGGGGCACTGGCGTTCCATTCCTTCGGCATTTACCTGCTGCATTTCCCGCTGCTGTTGTGCGCCAAAGCGCTCGACCTGCCCGCACTCGGCTTGCCCGCCCGCGTGGCCACGCTGCTGGAAGTCGTGATCCTGTGCGTGCTGGTGTCCATGGTTTGCTCGCGCAGTCGCAGCGGCTGGCAGCGTTTGCTGGGCTGGCGTCTCGCAGGTCGCTGATCGATGCTGGCGCATTCACCTGCGCTTGGCATAAGCTGCGCCTACCCCACCCTGGAGGTAGACATGAAGACACATGACCGGAACCATCCGGCGCAATCGCATCCCGTGCAGCAGGACTCGACCCCGAGTTCGTCCCCGCAACGCCCCGGGCGTCGCGCAGCCCTCGCACCGTTGGGCGCGATCGTCGCGGCGCCCTTCGTGATTGGCAGCGAATCGCGCGCGCAGGCCGCCTGGCCGGCTCGCACCGTGAAGTACATCAATCCCTTTCCAGCCGGTGGCGCCACCGACATGCTGTCGCGCATCTACTGCGCCAAGATGTCCGAGATCTCGGGTCAGCAGTGGATCGTCGAGAATGTGGGCGGCGGCGGCGGCGACATTGGCGTGGCGCAGGTCGCGCGGGCAACGCCCGATGGCTACGTCCTGGGCATGGGAGGCGTGGCCTCGCACGCCATCTCGCCCACCTTGAAAGCCGGCAAGTTGCCTTTCGATGCGGCCCGCGACTTCACTTTCATCACCAACATCTGGTCGTTGCCGAACTTCCTGGTCGGCAACATGAATTTGCAGGCCTCGACAGTGCCGGAGTTGATCGAGCTGCTCAGGAAGAACCCGGGCAAGTTCCAGTACGCATCCGCCGGGCTCGGCACCACCCTGCACATCTCGGGCGAGTTGTTCAAGCTGCTGGCCGAGGTCGACATGGTTCATGTGCCCTATCGCGGCGGGGGTCCGGCGATGGTCGATGTGATGGGCGGTCAGGTCCACATGATCTTCGACAACATTCCCGGTGCACTGGCCCAGTTCAGGCCCGGCAAGGTGAAGGGATTTGGCGTGACCAGTGCCAAGCGCAGCCCGGTGGTGCCGGACATCCCGGCCATCGGTGAATTCCTGCCCGGCTATGACCTCAGTTCCTGGACCAACCTGATCGGTCCCGCCAACTTGCCTCAGGCCATCGTCGAGCGGGCCAATGCCCTGTCGCGGCAGGCACTTGAAAGTCCGGAGGTGATCAAGGCCTTCTTCGATCGCGGTGCGACCGCCACCTGGACGAACCCTCAGGACACGGTGGCTTACCGGGCCAGCGAAGCCCGGCGTCTGGGCGACATCATTCGGCGCGCCAAGATCACCCTGGACAGCTGAGTCCGGGCAGTCCGCCGACGCGGGTCCTGCTGGCGATCCGCGACGGCCATTCTCGAAGGCCGGCCCCGGTTCTCGACACTCCGGTGGCCGGCCGATTTGCCCCAATCGGCCCGCTCAGCCCATAATCCGGGCATGCACGTCCCACCTCTTCGCCTGCCCGCCCCCTGTGCGCTGCGCTGGCGCTGGCGTCAGCCAGCCGCCTGACACTTCCCCGCACGCACGCGCCCGCGACATCGGCGCTTCGCCGGCAACACCGGCGCTTCATTCTCAGGCTTCAGGCAACGGCCCCCTCCAGGCCGATCGGATGGTCTCCATGCTGTTGATGATCGACAACTACGATTCGTTCACCTACAACCTCGTCCAGTATCTCGGCGAACTCGGCGAAGACGTCTGCACCGTACGCAACGATGCGCTCACGGTTGCGCAGATCGAGGCCATGAAGCCCGATCGCATCGTCATCTCGCCCGGTCCCTGCACACCCTCCGAGGCCGGTGTGTCGATTGCCGTGCTCAAGCACTTTGCCGGCAAGCTGCCCATGCTCGGCGTGTGCCTCGGGCACCAGGCGATCGGGCAGGCTTTTGGCGGCAAGGTGATTCGCGCGAAGTCCGTGATGCACGGCAAGACGGACACCATCGAGACCACCGGCACTGGGGTGTTTCGCAATCTGCCGCATCGCTTCGAGGTGGCCCGCTATCACTCGCTGGTCGTCGAACGCGAGTCGCTACCGGCTTGCCTTGAGGTGACTGCCTGGAGCAGCGACGGCGAGATCATGGGCTTGCGCCACACCGAACACGCGATCGAAGGCGTGCAGTTTCATCCCGAGTCGGTAGCGAGCGAACACGGCCACGCGCTGCTCAAGAATTTCCTGACAAGCTGAACCCATCATGCCGATCACTCCGCAGCAGGCCTTGCAGCGAACCATCGAACATCGCGAGATCTTTCATGACGAGATGCTCGCCTTGATGCGCATGATCATGAGCGGCGAGCTCTCGCCGGTCATGACCGCAGCCATCCTCACCGGACTGCGCGTCAAGAAGGAAACCATCGGCGAGATCACGGCAGCCGCTCAGGTGATGCGCGAGTTCGCCCACACCGTGGATGCGCCGCACTCCGAGCACTTCGTCGACATTGTCGGCACCGGCGGCGACGGCCTGCATACCTTCAACATTTCCACGGCCTCCATGTTTGTGGTGGCGGCTGCGGGTGGAAAAGTTGCCAAGCATGGCAACCGCGGCGTGTCCTCGCGCTCGGGGGCCGCCGATGTGCTGGAGTCGCTCGGGGTCAATATCCAGCTCGATTCACAGCAAGTGGCCGCCTGCATCAAGGAAACCGGCATCGGGTTCATGTTCGCGCCCAACCACCACCCGGCCATGAAGAACGTGGCTGCGGTCCGCCGTGAGCTGGGGGTGCGCACGATCTTCAACATTCTGGGGCCGCTCACCAATCCGGCTGGTGCACCCAATACCTTGATGGGCGTCTTTCACCCCGACCTGGTGGGCATCATGGTGCGCGTGATGCAGCGCATGGGGGCCAAGCACGCGATCACCGTCTACGGCAAGGACGGCATGGACGAGATCTCGCTTGGTGCGGCCACCCTGGTGGGCGAGCTGCGCAACGGCGAGATCCGCGAATACGAGATCCACCCCGAGGACTTCGGGTTGGCGATGGTTTCCAATCGGGGCCTGACCGTCGGCGATGCCGATGCCTCGAAGATGATGCTGCTCGATGCGCTGTCCGATGTCGCCGGCACGCCGCGCGAGATCGTGATCTTCAATTCGGGTGCTGCGCTGTATGCCGCCAATGTGGTCGATTCGATCGGCAGCGGCATCGATCTGGCGCGGCGCACCATCCATTCGGGTGCGGCCCGCGCCAAGCTCGACCAGTTCGTCGAATTCACGCGGCGTTTCCCTGCGCCCAAGAGCGCCTGAAGCCGGTCGCGGAGCACAGCATGTCCGATGTGTTGAAAAAGATCATGGCGGTCAAGGC
>JBILSK010000429.1:0-3093 GCA_044372165.1 Burkholderiaceae bacterium
GCACCGAGCCCGAGAACCTGCTGCATGGCCTGCTGGCCGCCAACGAGGCCAACACGCTGTCCGATGCGGAACTGCACGGCAACGTGATGACCTTGCTGCTGGCCGGCGAGGACACCACCTCGAGCACGATTGCCTGGGCGCTGCACCTGCTGTCCCTGCATCCGGATGTGCTCAAGGCCGCCCGCACCGAGGCCATCGAGGCGCTGGCGGCCGAACGCGAGGGCCTGCATGGCGGCGCGGTGCTGCGCGACTTCGAGAGCACCCGTCATCTGCCCCTGATCGAGGGCATCGTGCTGGAGTCACTCAGGCTCAAACCGGTTGCGCCGCTCAACATGTTCTCCGCCCTGCGCGACACCGAATTGCTGGGCACCCGCATCCCGGCGCGCACGCTGGTGTGCATCCTGAAGCGCCCGCCCGCCACCGACCCGGCGCATTTCCCGGCACCCACCGAGTTTCGTCCGCAGCGCTGGCTGGCCGGTGAAGCCGCGGCCAGTGGCTCCGGATCACAAACCGCGCCGGAATCCGTGAATGGCGGCGCGCGTCGTGCCTTCATGCCCTTCGGCGGCGGCCCACGCTTCTGTCCGGGTCGCTACCTCGCGCTGCTGGAAGCGAAGATGGTACTGGCCACCACGTTGGCCTCCTTCGAGCTGGTGCCACGCGGTACCGAGGTGGCCGAGCAGATGGGCATGACCATGCAACCCGGCGGGCTGCGCATGACCCTGCGGCTGCGCCGACCCCAGGCCCAGACCGAGCGCAGCGGCCAGGCCTGAGGGCGCGCAGCCTGGCACCGCTGGGCGCTGGCGATCCTGCCTGAGCGCACACGGGACTTCCCGGGCCTGTGGATCGAGAACACCAAGGGCACCAAGTTCCCCACCGGGGTGACGGTTTGACTCAGCCCTCGCCGCGGGTGCGCTCCAGCGCCCGCCGATCGCGCTTGGTCGGTCGGCCGTGAATGCTTTGCGCCGGTTCGGCCATCAGGCGGCCTTGCTCGCGCGCCGCCTCCCGCGCCGTGAGGCTGTCGGCGGTTTCCTCGTAGAGCTGCACTGCCACGGAGGCCGGGCCACGCTGATCGGACAGGGCTCGCACCACCACCACCCGCTCGACCTCGCCTGCCCGCACCGTCACGGTGTCGCCGCGGCGCACCGGGCGCGCGGTCTTCACGCGTTCGCCCTCGATGCGAACACGACCCTGCTCGATCGCGTCCTGGGCGAGGCCGCGAGTCTTGAAAAAGCGCGCCGCCCAGAGCCATTTATCCAGCCTGATCGCGGTGGCTTCCACCGATGCCGTCTTCATGGACCGGACTCAGTGGCCCTCGAAGGCGATCAGGGCGTGCACCGGCAGCCCGGAGTCGCGCAGTCGCTGTGAACCGCCGAGCTCGGGCAGGTCGATGAGCGCGGCGAGTTCGACCACCTGCCCGCCGAGACGCTCGATCAAACCGCGCGCCGCCTGAGCGGTGCCACCGGTGGCAATCAGGTCATCGACCAGCAGGACCCGATCGCCGGGACGACAGGCATCCTGGTGGAGCTCCAGGGTCTGCTCGCCGTACTCGAGGCTGTAGGCCTGGGCCACGGTGTCATGCGGCAACTTGCCCTGTTTGCGAACCGGCACGAAGCCACGCTGCAAGGCGTGCGCGAGCACTGCGCCGAGGATGAAACCGCGCGCCTCGATGCCGGCCACCGTGTCGATCTGCACGCCACGATAGCGCTCAGCGAAGATCGCGACGATGGCCTGCAGGCAGCCGGCGTCCTGCAGCACCGGCGTGATGTCCCGAAACTGGATGCCCGGCACCGGCCAGTCGGGAATCGTGCGAACGCGATGCCGAATTCGCTGCAAGGTGGCGTTGAGATCAGTCATGAGGTCGATTCATGCCGCATCATTCGAGGTGTTCACCATTGTACGTTCGCCCTCCTGGAGACTGATGTGAGTCCTGCCCCCCCTGCCACGCCCGTCCCCTTTCGCGAGCGGTATTTCGAGGATTACCCGGTCGGCGAACGTGCCGAGTTCGGCGACATGGCGGTCACCGAGGAAGAGATCCTGGCCTTTGCCCGCCGCTATGATCCGCAGCCCTTTCATGTCGACGCCAAGGCGGCCAGCGACTCGATCTACGGCGGACTGATCGCCAGTGGCTGGATGACCGCGAGCCTGGCCATGCGCATGATGGTCGACCACTACATCTCGGTGCCGGCCAGCATGGGCTCGCCCGGCATGGACGAGTTGCGCTGGCTGCAACCGGTGCGCCCGGGCGATCGACTGCACATACGCGTGACAGTGCTCGAGGCCAAACCCTCGCAATCCAAGCCCGACCGCGGCGCCATCCTGTTCCTGTGGGAAGTGCTCAACCAGAACGCGGAGACCGTGATGACGCTCAAGGGCTGGGGGCTGTACCGGCGCCGCCCGCAGGCCTGAGCACCGGCGGGCACGCCCTGCGTCGCGCAGCACACGCCAGGGCGGAGGGGCCGCTTGGCGCAGGGAACGGGTCACGCCGCAGACGCAAACCCCACCAGGGCTGCCCCATCGGCCACCTGGTCACCCACCTTGAACGGCAGCCGCTCGACCACGCCGTCGGCGGGCGCGGCGATGGTGTGCTCCATCTTCATCGCCTCCATCACCAGCAGCGCCTGGCCCTTCTTCACCTTGGCACCCGCCTCCACCATCAGCGCAATCACCTTGCCGGGCATCGGCGCAGTCAGGCTGCCGCCCTCATCGGCATCGGCCCCCGCATGGGCCAGGGGCGGCGCATAGCCCAGTGCCCAGTGGCCGCCGGGCGTGAACAGATGCAGGGTCTCGCGATCCATGACCACCGATGCCGACAGCCGCGACTCGCCCAGCAGGCCTGACAATTGAGCACCGTCGCGCTCGAGCGCCTTGACCGTCATGGCGGCACCACCACTGTGGGCCACGAACCCCTCGGCGGCGTATTCGACGGTCACCGGCACCGTCTCGCCGCGATGGGTGAAACGCAGCACGCGGTGCTGTCGGCCCGACACCCGGAAACCATCGGCGATGGCCCAGGGATCGGCGAGGTTCACCTCGCGGGCTTCGGCACTCAACACCGCAGCAGCCGCAGTCGCCAGCGGCGCGATGCCCGGCACC
>JBILSK010000430.1:0-3082 GCA_044372165.1 Burkholderiaceae bacterium
GGCTGAATCCGGGCAGATCGATCCGCGTCGCTACGCCTTGTATCGGCAGCTTCGCGACGAGGTGGACTCGGCCTAGCGCCCCAGCCAGTTCGCGATGGTCAGCATCGCGAACAGCAGAATCCAGAGAACGACAGCGCGCCAGACCAGGCCGACTGAGCTGCGCAGCGCGTTGGCATCGGGTTCTGCACCCGTCCAGTCAAAGCCGCTGCTGCCCGGCGCATTGGCGGCGGTCGGGTCGGTGTCCCCTGGCAGCGCGCTGCCGGCCCGCACCTCGGCATCCAGACGGGGATCGGCAATGCGCAGACCCAGTGCGCCCCCGCCCGTCATGAGCAGGATGCGCCGCTGTTCATCGCCCCCGCGAATGGTTGCAGCAGAACGCCAGCAGTAGATGGCGTCCTCGAAATTGCCGACGATGGCGAAGCCGGCTGCCCCCAGGCGTGCCGGCAACCAGTCAAGCAGACGATAGGCCTGCGCCGAAAAACGCCCATAGGGCTCGCTGCCACTCACCGGGCTGGCGTCGACCGGCCCGGGCGCGGCACCCGCCTTCAGTGCTCGGCCATGCCCGCCCAGGGCCCAGCGCTCAGCCAGGAACTGCGCGGCTCGATACAGCACCGGCCCGACCGCACCGGGCAGGATCATGTACCAGAAGAGCGGACCGAAGACGTAGCGATGCGCGCTGATCAGCGCATGAGAGATGGCCACCCGGCACAGCTCGGTGACTGACAGGTCGGAGGCATCGAAGCTCGGATCGGATTGGCGCATCCAGGTCTGCAAGACCTGCCGAGCGCCCGCCGGATCATTGGCGGCCAGCGCCAACTGAATTTCGGTGAACGCGTGGCTGAACTGGCGAAACCCCAGGGTGAAATACAGCACGGCCACGTGAAGGACCAGCACCAGCACGGGGTGCACCAGCTCGAGCAACCACTGACCGAGCAGGACGGCGACACAGGCAGGCCCCACGGCCAGGCTCCACCCCAGCGCGCCATGGCGCGAGTCGCCGGCATCCGTGGACCGTGCCACCCAATCTGCAAGCCCTGCAGCGGTGCGATGAACCGGGTTGTCCCGCGACAGCGGACGAACCTGTTCGAGAAGCAGCGCAAGAATCAGTGCGACGAAGCCCATGAGCGGATTATGCCGAGGGACGGAGCACGTCAGCCACCCGCTCAGGCAATGAGAAAGCGATAGAGGTTGCGCAGCATCGCCGCGGTCACCCCCCAGATGAAGTGCTCACGGCCATCCGGGCGCGTCCAGGGCATGGCGAAAAAGCTGCGTTCTGCACCATCGTCCCAGCGATAGAGGCGTCGCTGGTGGTTGGCCGGATCCATCAGGAACGCAAGCGGAACCTCGAAGGATTCGGCCACCTCGTTGGCATCAAGCGTGAGCTCATGCGCAGCATCGACCAGGCCGACGACCGGTGTGACCGCAAAGCCGCTGCCGGTGAGGTACTGGGGCATTTCGCCGATGATCTCGACGTGACGACGCGACAGACCCACCTCTTCCTCGGTCTCGCGCAGCGCGGTGGCCACGAAAGACGGGTCGGTGGGCTCGGTTCGACCGCCCGGAAAGGCGACCTGCCCCGCGTGGGAACTGAGGTGGGCGGTCCGCTCGGTCAGCAGGACCGACACGCCTGCCGCACGCATGACCAGCGGCACCAGCACGGCGGCCGCACGCGGAGGCTCCGGGCTGAGCCGCCAGCGATCGTCAATGACTTCGGGGGCCCAGACCGGCGGATGCCGGAAGCGCTCACGCAAGGACGCCGGGTAGAGATGAGCAAGAGGGACCGGTTCGAGCCTGGGCCCGGACCGGTCTATCTCGGTTCGCCGAGGATCGGCGATGGACCGGCGCGGTGTCGTCACCGCGCGGCTTACTGCGCCGAGGCGGCAGCCACCGGTGCACGACCGGGCAGCTTTTCCTTGATGCGCGCCGATTTGCCCGAACGCTCACGCAGGTAGTACAGCTTGGCGCGGCGCACGTCACCACGACGCTTGACCTCGATGGAGGCCAGCAGCGGCGAATACAGCTGGAAGGTTCGCTCGACACCCTCGCCCGACGAAATCTTGCGGACGATGAAGGAGGAGTTCAGGCCGCGATTGCGCTTGGCGATGACCACGCCTTCATAGGCCTGGACGCGCTTGCGCGTGCCCTCGACCACATTGACGTTCACGATCACGGTGTCGCCCGGGGCGAACTGCGGATGAGTACGGCCCAGACGGGCAATCTCTTCCTGCTCGAGTTGCTTGATCAGATCCATGCGGACTCTCTCACCATCATGCGCCGGATTGTTCGTAGGAGGGGATCGCACGCTTGCGCGACGATCTGTGCCCGGGCAGAGGATGGAACGAAGCCCGCGAGTCTAACCGATTTTCTTCAGGAATGCCTCATCCTCGCGCGACAGCAGGCTTGACTCGCGCGCGCGCAGGATCAGGTCGGGCCGGCGTGCAGCGGTTACACGCAAGGATTCCTCGCGGCGCCAGCGATCGATGCGGGCATGGTGACCCGACATCAGAACCTCGGGCACGGCCACGCCGGCCAGCACTTCCGGGCGGGTGTAGTGCGGACCTTCGAGCAGACCGTCAGAGAAGGAATCATGAAGCGGGGAGCCGGCATCGTTCATGACGCCGGGCAGCAGCCGCACCACCGCATCGATGAGCGCCAGCGCTGGCAGCTCGCCTCCCGACAGCACGAAGTCCCCCATCGAGACTTCTTCATCGACCTCGGCATCGAGCAGCCGCTGATCGATGGCCTCGTAGCGGCCGCACAGCAGAACCAGACCGGGCTCGCGCGCCAGCTCGGCCACGCGAGACTGCGTGAGTGGCGCCCCCCGGGGGGACAGGTGAATGACCCGACTGCGCGACCGACGGTCCGCCTCTTCGCGGGCGCGAATCACGCGCAGCGTGGCCGCCAGCGGCTCGGCCAGCATGACCATGCCCGGGCCACCGCCGAAGGGGCGGTCATCGACCCGCCGATAAGCGTCGGTCGCCTGATCCCTGGGATTCCAGCACCGCAGGCGCCACAGCTCGCGCTCGATGGCACGGCCGACCACGCCAAATCGTGCCGCGTGCTCGACCATCTCGGGAAACAG
>JBILSK010000030.1:0-10165 GCA_044372165.1 Burkholderiaceae bacterium
TGCCGAGGGCGACATCACGGATCACACCCTGCGAATCCAGCAGCAGGGTGACATCAGCGGCCGCCGCGATCAGCGATGCGGTATCTGCCGGCTTGAGCGCTGCAAAGGCGCTCTTGAGGGAGAAAGAGGCGTTCACGCGGGAAACAGGGCAAACGGTAGGTGCACAGCCACAGGTTCGAGGAGGTCAGGAGATGCGACGATGGTACAGGATCCATTCCCGTGCCCGGTGCAACGCGTCAGCCGCATCGACTGCGGTGAGGTCAGCGCCGAGTTGCAGTGCCCGCTGAGGCTGCTTGAGAAGGGAGGGGCCGCCCACCATCACCGCCGCTTCGGGGTTGCGCGAGGCACGCCGCAGCGACAGGATAATCGACGGTAATTCGTCCAGATGGACATCCCGGCTGGCTGACAGGCCGATCAGGTCGAAGTGATCGGCTCTGACCGCGGCCTGCAGTTCAGTCATCGTGGCATCGGGGTCGTACCAGACATCCCAGTCCGCGCGCCGGAAGAACTCGGAGAGCATCAGCGCACCCAAGGTGTGGTCCGAACCCGGAACCACCGCGATCAGGATGCGACCGGGTGTGGCCACGCCCCCTTGCAGCGCTACCGGGGCGTTCATATTCAATTCGTGGACCATTGAATGGATACGCCATAGCCCAAGGGTGACCGTGCCGAAATCGATATCGTCGGTTTCCCAGCGGGTGCCCAGTTCGCGTGCGGCCGGGGCCAGCAACTGGAGCATGACGTCAGAAAGCGAGATCTCGCGCTCGCTGAAAGACATCACGAACTGACGGCCCGGGTGCTCGTCGTCCAACACCAGCTTGTCGGCCAGCGTCAGGATGTCTTCGGGGGTCGGCATGCGCGCAGCCGGTCCGCGGAGCTCGGCGAATCGGGGCGGATCGCTGCGGTGAGCGAGCAACAGGCGAGGCACGAGTTCGGTCTCGATAGCCCGCTGCAGCCAGACCTGGGCGTCGAGCCGGTAAGTTCGCGACTCGACGGGACCGGCCAGACCCGAGTCTGCCAGCTCGCCGGCTGAACCGTCCGCCTGATCGTTCCAGACCGCCATACCCACCCCCCGGTTACGTGCCACAGCCCCCGCCCCCCCGTCGGGACAGCCTCGACGCAGCTCGGACATCCGTACCGCCAGCGGGCGTCCCATCCGGCCATGGGCCTGAGGAACCGCTCGCGCAAGGAAACCTGGCAGTACGGCTCCAAGTGTCAATCCGTCTTTGCAGCCATGTCAACCCAACGCTTCGACATCCATCGGAACGGGTGGCTGACTGTCGTCCATCGTGCGCACTATGGCGAGGCCACCCTGGCGTGTCAAAAGAAATTTACGTCAGGATAAGTTGACACATCTGAGGTGGCAGGGCTAGATTGGGCCCATGAGACCGACAACGGACGTGCAGCCTCGGCCGGCGGAGACGCGCCGACCCCATTCCAGGCCACCCTTGTACAGCGACGAGCAGCGGCGCCGGAGGGATGCCTCAGGCTGGACCCTGGTCCAGGGCGTGCTCGCGCCCGTCCAGTTCGCGGTCTTCCTGATCAGCCTGGGCCTGGTGTGGCGGTTCCTCGTGACCGGTGAGGGGGGCGAGCTGGCGGCCGGCTCGGTGGTCGTCAAGACCCTCGTGCTCTACACCATCATGTTCACCGGGTCCCTCTGGGAGAAGGACGTCTTCGGCGTCTACCTGTTTGCCCCAGCCTTTTACTGGGAAGACGTGGTGAGCATGGCTGTGCTCGCCCTGCATACCGCCTATCTCCTGGCCTGGTATGGCGACTGGCTGTCGCCGCAGACGCTGATGCTGCTGGCGCTTGCCGCGTACGCGGTCTATCTGATCAACGCCGTGCAGTTCGTGCTCAAGCTGCGCGCGGCCCGCCTCAGCGCCCCCTCTGCTGCCGCGGCAGCGACGCAGGCCGGTACGGCATGAACGACATCGTCCCCATCCATCGCCTGGCACCGGGCTGCGACGAGCGGCCCGTGCTGCGCGAACGCGGTCAGCGCGAGGTTTTCTGCGGCCTGACCGGCATCATATGGCTGCACCGCAAGATCCAGGACGCCTTCTTCCTGGTGGTGGGCTCTCGCACCTGCGCGCACCTGATCCAGTCGGCTGCCGGGGTGATGATCTTCGCCGAACCGCGCTTTGCCACCGCGATCATCGACGAGCGCGATCTCGCCGGGCTGGCCGATGCCAATGACGAGCTCGACCGCGTCGTGACGCGGCTGCTGCAACGGCGCCCGGACATCCGCCTGCTGTTCCTGGTCGGCTCCTGCCCGTCGGAGGTCATCAAGCTTGACCTGTCGCGTGCCGCGCAACGACTGGGTGCGCGCTTTGCACCGAATGTGCGGGTGCTCAACTACTCGGGCAGCGGCATCGAGACCACCTTCACCCAAGGCGAGGACGCCTGTCTGGCCGCGATGGTCCCGGCCATGCCGGCCGAGCCCACCGATGCGCCGGCTTCGCTGATGGTCGTGGGTGCGCTGGCCGATGTGGTTGAAGACCAGTTTCGCCGTCTCTTTGATGAGATGGGCATCGGGCCCGTCGCCTTCTTTCCGCCGCGCCACGCTGATGCCTTGCCGGCGATCGGTCCGGGCACGCAATTGCTGCTGGCCCAGCCGTTTTTGGCCGATACCGCACGGGCGTTGCAGGAACGCGGCGCCCGTCGGCTCGAAGCACCCTTCCCTCTGGGGGAAGCCGGCACCACGGCCTGGCTGCGCGCGGCCGCTGACGCCTTCGATGTCGACCCGGTGCGATTCGAGCAGGTGGTGGCTGCGCCACGCGAGCGCGCCCGCCGCGCCCTGCAGCGACACCGCGAGGTGCTCGCCGGTCGCAGTGTGTTTTTCTTTCCCGACTCGCAGCTGGAAATCCCGATCGCGCGCTTCCTGATGCACGAGCTCGACATGCGGCTGATCGAGGTGGGCACACCCTTCCTGCACCGCGCCCATCTGGCGAGCGAACTCGCGCAGTTGCCTGAAGGTCTACTGCTCTCGGAAGGCCAGGATGTCGAGCGCCAACTCGATCGCTGCCGTGCCGCGCGGCCTGACATCGTGGTCTGCGGGCTCGGATTGGCCAACCCGCTGGAATCCGAAGGCCTCACGACCAAGTGGTCGATCGAGCTCGTCTTTTCGCCGATCCATGGCTACGAGCAAGCCGCCGATCTGGCCGAGCTCTTTGCACGACCCTTCGACCGGCGTACCCGGTTGCGGGCATAAGGATCACAGGTCATGCAATTGACGCTCTGGACGTATGAGGGCCCGCCGCACGTCGGCGCGATGCGCATCGCCACCGCGATGCGCGGCCTGCACTACGTCCTGCACGCACCGCAGGGCGACACCTACGCTGACTTGCTGTTCACCATGATCGAGCGGTTGCCGCAGCGCCCGCCGGTCACCTACACCACCTTCCAGGCCCGCGACCTGGGCGGCGATACCGCTGAACTCTTCAAGACCGCAGCACGCGAGGCGTACGAGCGGTTTGCGCCGCAGGCGATGATCGTGGGCGCCTCGTGTACCGCCGAATTGATCCAGGACGACCCCGGTGGCCTGGCCAAGGCACTCTCGCTGCCGGTGCCGGTGATTCCGCTGGAGCTGCCCTCGTATCAGCGCAAGGAGAACTGGGGCGCGGCCGAGACCTTCTACCAGTTGGTGCGCCACCTCACGCGTCCGATCGATCCGGCCACGCGCGAGGGTCGCGCGACCAAGTCGTGCAACATCCTCGGCCCCACGGCACTGGGTTTCAGGCACCGCGACGATCTGCGTGAAATCCAGGGTCTGCTGCGCACGCTGGGCGTCGAGGTCAACGTGGTCGCCCCGTTGGGCGCCACACCGCAGGATCTGGCCCGGCTGGGTGAGGCCGACTTCAATGTCGTGCTTTATCCCGAGACGGCGATGCCAGCGGCGCAGTGGCTCTCGCGCAGCCTGCGTCAACCGATGACCCGCACGGTTCCCATCGGCACACAGGCCACCATCGAATTCATCCGCGAAGTCGCGGCCCTGGCCGGAGTCGATCCGGAACCGGCGATTGCGTCGGGTTCACGTGCCACCTGGTACTCAAGGTCGGTCGATTCCACCTATCTGACCGGCAAACGCGTCTTCGTCTTCGGCGATGCCACGCACGCCATCGCGGCGGCCCGTGTCGCCTCCCAGGAGCTGGGCTTCACAGTGGTCGGACTGGGCACCTACAGCCGCGAGTTCGCCCGCGAGGTGCGCGAAGCCGCTGCGCAATACGGCGTGCAGGCACTGATCACCGACGATTACCTCGAGGTCGAGGAGCAGGTGGCCGCGCTGCAGCCCGAGCTAGTGCTGGGCACACAGATGGAGCGGCACATCGCCAAGCGGCTGGGTATCCCCTGCGCGGTGATTTCCGCGCCAGTGCACGTGCAGGACTTCCCAGCGCGCTATTCGCCGCAGATGGGCTTCGAGGGCGCCGCCGTGCTCTTCGACACCTGGGTCCATCCCCTGATGATGGGCCTGGAGGAGCACCTGCTGACCCTGTTCCGCAGTGACTTCGAATTCCACGACGGGGCGGCAGCCTCGCATCTGGGGCACGCGACTTCGGCAGGCACCCACCGCGACAAGCATGAGCCGCAGCCTGAGCCGGCGACCGTGGCAATCGAGCCGCCGGCCCGTGCCGCTCCCGGTCATGTGGCGATGCCAGCGGCCCATGCCGATCCCGGCATCGTGGTGACGGCCTGGGACGAAGAGGCGCGTGCCGAGTTGCTGAAGATTCCCTTCTTCGTGCGGGGCAAGGCACGCCGCAATACCGAACGCTTCGCGCAGGAACGCGGCGTGGCCCTCATCACGGTGGAGACGCTCTATGATGCGAAATCGCACTTCGGCCGCTGAGCGCACGCCAGTGAACGTCGTCATCGTGACGATGGACACGCACTTGGCGAGTGCGACCGAGCGCGCGCGGCTGCGGCTCGCACGCGAAGTGCCAGGTCTGCGGCTGAGCCTGCACGCGGCCTCCGACTGGTCAGCACATCCTGCAGCGCTGCAGCGTTGCATCGCCGACATTGAGTCGGCCGACATCGTGGTCGCCACCATGCTCTTCATGGAGGACCACTTCCTGCCGGTGTTGCCCGCGCTGGCCGCGCGACGCGACCAATGCGATGCGATGGTCTGCATCATGTCGGCCTCCGAAGTGGTCAAGCTCACGCGCCTGGGCCGCTTCGACATGTCCAAGCCGGCCTCGGGGCCGCTCGCGCTGCTGCGCAAACTGCGCGGCGAGAAGGACAAGACTGCCACGGGCGGTGCTGCCCAGATGAAAATGCTGCGTCGCATCCCGCAGATGCTGCGCTTCATTCCTGGCACGGCGCAGGACGTGCGCGCCTATTTCCTGACGCTGCAGTACTGGCTAGGCGGTTCACAGGAAAACGTCTTCAGCCTGATCCGCTTCCTGATCGATCGTTATGCCGACGGTCCGCGGCGCGCGCTGCGCGGCCAGGCCAAGGTGGCCGACCCGGTGGACTATCCCGAGGTCGGCGTCTACCACCCCCGCATGAACCCGCGCCTGTCGGACCGGCTCGAGGACCTGCCCGATTTGCCGCCCGGTGTGCCCTCGCGCGGCACGGTCGGCTTGCTGCTCTTGCGCTCCTATCTGCTGGCCGGCAATGCCGGCCACTACGACGGTGTGATCGCGGCGCTCGAGGCGCGCGGCCTGACCGTCATTCCCGCTTTTGCTGCTGGCCTCGATGCCCGCGCAGCCATCACCCGCTTCTTCACCCGAGAGGGCGCGACCACCATCGACGCGCTGGTTTCACTCTCGGGCTTTTCTCTTGTTGGCGGTCCCGCGTACAACGACGCGAAGGCCGCTGAAGATGTGCTGGCCGAACTAGACGTGCCCTACATCGCCGCCCATCCGGCGGAGTTCCAGACCCTTGATCAGTGGGGCGGATCGGAGCGCGGCATGATGCCGGTGGAGTCGACCATCATGGTGGCGATCCCCGAGCTGGACGGCGCCACCGGTCCGATCGTGTTCGGCGGTCGCCCCGGCGCACCCGGGGTCACCTGCACCGGCTGTCATCACCGCTGCACCTTCGGCCCCGCGCAAGCGGCGCTGGACATGCACACCTGCCCCGAGCGGGCGCAGATGCTGGCTGCGCGTACCGACAAGCTGGTGAGCCTGCGGCGGCGCGAACGCGCGCAGCGTCGAGTGGCGATCGTGCTGTTCAACTTTCCGCCGAACGCCGGCAACATCGGCACAGCCGCGCACCTGGGCGTGTTCGAGTCGCTCTGGAACACCCTGGTCGGCATGAAGGCGCAGGGCTACGAGGTCGACCTGCCCGATGGTGTGGACGCGCTGCGCGAGTCGCTCCTGCAGGGCAATGCCACTCAGTATGGCGTCGATGCCAATGTACACACGCTGATTCCGGTCGACGACCACGTGCGCCGCGAGCGTTGGCTGAAGGAGATCGAGGCCGAGTGGGGCCCGGCACCCGGGCGCCAGTTGAGCAATGGTCGAGCGCTCTTCGTGCTCGGCCATCAGTTCGGCAAGGTGCTGGTCGCGGTACAGCCGGGCTTTGGCTACGAAGGTGACCCGATGCGCCTGATGTTCGAGAAGGGGCTGGCCCCGACCCACGCCTTCTCAGCCTTCTACCGGTACTTGCGCGAGGATTTCGCCGCCGATGCAGTGCTGCACTTCGGCACACACGGCGCCCTGGAATTCATGCCCGGCAAGCAGACCGGCATGTCCGGCGACTGCTGGCCGGATCGCCTGATCGGCGACTTGCCCAACCTGTACCTGTACGCCTCGAACAACCCCTCCGAAGGCGCGATCGCCAAGCGCCGTTCGGGCGCCACGCTCATCAGCTATCTCACCCCCCCGATCACCCAGGCCGGGCTGTACAGCGGACTGACCGAACTCAAGACCTCGATCGAACAGTGGCGCACGCTCGAGCCGGGCCCCAGCGCGCGTCGCACCGACCTCGCCGCACTGATCCAGGCGCAGGCCGCCGTGGTGGAGCTGGCCGCTGCCGAGCCTGCCTGGGACGCCAGCGAGACGGGCGATGCCCACGCGCGCATCCTCGCTCTCGGTCAGGCCGTGCTGCAGTTGGAGTACACGCTGATCCCGCACGGTCTGCATGTGGCGGGCACGCCCGCCAGCGCGTCGCAGCGCGTCGATCTGCTGCTGGCGATGGCCGATTCGAGCTCAGGTATCGTGCCCCCGCGCGACGCTGTGCAGTCGCTGGTCGAGGGCGCCACGGCCGAGCAGGCGCACGCGCGCTCGGGTCTGCCGCGAGACGAGGCGCACCGCGAGCTCTTTGCGCGCCTGGCCCACGCCAATACCCTGCTCGCCGAGGACCATGAGGTCGCCGGGCTGCTGCGCGCGCTCGACGGCCGCTTCATCCGTCCCTCGCCGGGCGGCGACATCCTGCGCACGGCGCAGGTGCTGCCCACCGGCCGCAACCTGCACGGCTTCGATCCCTTCCGTATCCCCAGCGCGGTCGCGATGCGCGATGGGACGCGTCAGGCCGAACAGCTCCTCAGGCGGCATCAGGACGAGGGCCATCCCCTGCCCGAGTCGATCGCGATGGTGCTGTGGGGCAGTGACAACCTGAAGACCGAAGGAGGGCCGCTCGCACAGGCCCTGGCGCTGATGGGCGCACAACCGCGCTTTGACAGCTATGGTCGCGTGGCGGGTGCAACCCTGATCCCGCTGCAGACCCTGGGTCGCCCGCGCGTGGACGTGGTGCTGACTATCTCGGGCATCTTTCGCGATCTCCTGCCGCTGCAGATCCGGCTGCTGGCCGAGGCGGCCTTCCTGGCTGCCAGCGCCGACGAGCCGCCCGAGCTCAATTTCGTGCGCAAGCACGCGCTGGCCTACCAGCAGGAGCACGGCTGTACCCTGGAGGTCGCGTCGCTGCGCGTCTACGGCAATGCCGAGGGCGCCTACGGCTCGCATGTCAACAGTCTCATCGAGAGCAGCCGCTGGGCCGAGGAGGATGAGCTCGCCGAGACCTACTCGCGGCGCAAGGGCTTTGCCTACGGGCGCAGTGGCCAGCCGGTGAAGCAGACGGCACTGCTCAACAGCGTACTGGCCGATGTGCAGCTCACGTATCAGAACCTCGACTCGGTCGAACTGGGCGTGACCACGGTCGACACCTACTTCGATACGCTGGGTGGCATCACCGGTGCGGTCAAGCGTGCCCGCGGCGGGGTCACCCCGACGGTGTACATCGGCGACCAGACCGCCTCGACGGGCACCGTGCGGACCCTGCAGGAGCAGGTAGCACTGGAGACCCGAACCCGCATGCTCAACCCGAAGTGGTACGAGGGCATGCTCAAGCACGGCTACGAAGGCGTGCGACAGATCGAAACGCACGTGACCAACACGATGGGTTGGTCCGCCACCACGGGGCAGGTCCAGCCCTGGGTGTATCAGCAGCTGACCCAGACCTTCATGCTCGATGCGGACATGCGCGAGCGTCTGGCCAAGCTCAATCCGACAGCATCGGCCCGGGTCGCCAATCGGCTGCTCGAGGCCTGTGACCGCCACTACTGGACCCCCGACCCCGACATGCTCGATGCGCTGCGCCGTGCCAGCGAGGAACTCGAGGACCGAATCGAGGGCGTATATGAAAATGAAGGAGCCTCGGCATGAACACTGCGACAGTCCCCATTCGCGACATCCGTCGTACCGCCCGCGGCACTGACGGCGAGGGCAGCGTCCAGGTCCAGATGGACCCCAACGTGAAGATCGGCAACGCCAAGGTCTTCGCGGTCTATGGCAAGGGGGGCATCGGCAAGAGCACCACCTCGTCGAACCTCTCGGTGGCGTTCTCCAAGCTGGGCAAGCGCGTGCTGCAGATCGGCTGCGACCCCAAGCACGACTCGACTTTCACGCTGACCAAGAAGCTGATGCCCACGGTCATCGATGTGCTCGAGTCGGTCGACTTCCACCCAGAGGAGCTGCGCCTCGAGGACTTCGTCTTCGAGGGCTACAACGGGGTGATGTGCGTGGAGGCCGGCGGGCCACCCGCGGGCACAGGTTGCGGCGGCTATGTCGTGGGTCAGACGGTGAAACTTCTCAAGGAGCATCACCTGCTCGAAGACACCGACGTGGTCATCTTCGACGTGCTGGGCGATGTGGTCTGCGGCGGCTTCGCTGCGCCCCTGCAGCACGCGGATCGGGCGCTCATCGTCACCGCCAACGACTTCGATTCGATCTTCGCGATGAACAGGATCGTTCAGGCGATCAGTGCCAAGGCAAAGAACTACAACGTGCGACTCGGTGGCGTGATCGCCAACCGCAGCCGTGAGACCGACCAGATCGACCGCTTCAACGATCGGGTGGGTCTGAAGCGCATGGCGCACTTCCCCGATCTGGATGTGATCCGGCGTAGCCGTCTGAAGAAGTCCACGCTCTTCGAGATGGAACCCTCGCCTGAGCTGGAGGCGGTTCAGCAGGAGTACATGCGGCTGGCCGCGGCCCTGTGGGCCGGCACCGACCCCCTGGCGCCCGAGGCCCTCAAGGACCGGGAGATCTTCGACCTGCTCGGCTTCGATTGAGGGACCGCGCCATGAGTCATGTTCAGTATCGGGATCGGCGCAGCCAGATCGAGGACTACTTCGACCGTACCGCAGTCGAGGCCTGGGAACGGCTGACCTCCACGGCACCGGTGAGCGGCATTCGTGCCACCGTGCGCGCGGGACGCGACCGCATGCGCGAGACCATCCTGGGTTTTCTGTCGCAGGACTTGCGCGGCCGCCGCGTGCTGGACGCCGGTTGCGGCACCGGCGCGATGGCGGTGGAACTGGCTCGTCGGGGTGCCGAGGTGCTGGCCATCGACCTGTCGCCCAAGCTGGTGCAGATCGCCCGCGAGCGCCTGCCCAGCGATATCGATCCCGGGCTCATCGATTTTCGCGCGGGTGACATGCTCAGCCCCGACCTGGGCTATTTTGACCATGTCGTGGCGATGGACTCGCTCATCCATTACGAACCCGCCGACGTCGTCAATGCGCTGGGCGCCTTGTCGGTGCGCACGGTCGATTCGATCATCATCACCTTCGCCCCACGCACGGCGCTGCTGGCGTCGATGCGGATGGTGGGGCGGGCGTTTCCGCGCTCCGACCGGGCCCCGTCGATTGTGCCCGTCGCCGAGAGCAGGCTGATCAGGGCGATCGCCGAGTCGCGCACGTTGCATGGCTGGGAGCCGGCGGGCATGCAAC
>JBILSK010000431.1:0-3065 GCA_044372165.1 Burkholderiaceae bacterium
TGCCTTCCGGTTTTTTCCTCCCCGCCACGATCAGGGTCCCAAGCGTCTGCTGGGTCAGCGGGTGCCGGGACAAGGCCAGCAGCAAGGCGAGTGGGCGTTGGATCTCCTGGCGCGCCATCCCTCGACCGCCCGTCATGTATCGACTCGGCTGGCGCGGGCCTTTGTCTCGGACGACCCGCCCCAGACGCTGGTGGCCCGCCTGGCCGAGGTGTACCAGAGCACGGACGGAGACTTGCGCGAGCTCATGCGGGCGCTGGTGTTCAGCGACGAATTCCTCTCGCCGGCTGTTTTCGGGGCGAAGTTCAAGTCGCCCATGCACCATGTGATCTCCGCAGCCCGGGCCTGTTCGCCGCATCGTCTGGATGCGCTGCGCCTGGTACGCGAGGTCGCTCGCATGGGCATGCCGATCTACCTGTGTCCGACACCCGATGGATGGCAGGACACGCGTCAGACCTGGCTCAACGCAGAGGGGCTGCGACAGCGCGTCGAGTTCGGCCGGACACTGGCTGCAGCGGCACAGGCGCTCGTGCCGGCACCGCTTGCTCTTGCCTTGAGTCCACCGACCCGGCGAGTCCTGGCCGAGTTGCCTCGCTCTGAACAGCTTTCGGTGGCGCTGGCCAGCCCGGACTTCATGAGACGGTAACACTTGAGATGATTTTGGCGACAACAGATTCCAGCGGGTCGACCTGTATCCCGTCATCGAGCCGGGTCTCGCGGCGCAGTGCGCTGGCCAGGCTCGGCGCGGCCGGGGTGACCCTCACAAGTGCCTGGTCAGCCCAGGCCCGCACACCCGCCGCGCCTGGCAAGCTGGTCGTGGTGATGCTGCGGGGAGCGGTCGATGGTCTGAGCGTTGTGGTGCCTCATGGCGAGGCCGACTATGCGCGCGCCCGGCCGGAGCTTGCGATAGCGCGACCCGGGGTGCCGGATGGGGCATTGCCGCTCGACGATCTGTTCGGCCTGCATCCCGCACTGGCGGTCCTTGCGCCCTGGTGGCAGGACGACCGGCTGGCTTTTGTTCATGCCAGTGGCTCGACCGATCCGACGCGGTCGCACTTCGATGCTCAGGACCACATGGAAACGGCGACGCCGGGGCGCCGGGCGACCCCGGACGGGTGGATGAACCGGCTCCTGCTCGAACTGGGACAGCGCGACTCGCCCGCGTTCGGCGTCAATGTCGGACCCTTGATGCCTCGAATTTTCGCGGGTGCTGCCGACGTGACATCAATGGCGGTGTCGGCAACAGACCGGCTTGATCCCGGTGGGTCGCCGGCCCAGTCGGCGGTCCTGGATCGACTGCTGAGCGCCGATCCCGCCACTGCACGGGCCTGGGCGGCCTTGCGGGAGACGCGCGAGGCCTTGCGCCAGTCAGCCGAGGTCATGGGGCCAGGCATGGATGCGGGCGCTGCACCGGGTGCGGTGCCGCTGGCATCGCTCGCCGCCGATTGCGCGCGGCTGGGGCGACTGATGCGGCGGGAGTCCAGCGTTCGGGCCGCGTTTCTGTCGGTGGGCGGATGGGATACCCATGTCGGGCAGGGCGGTGCGACCGGGGCACTGGCCAATCGGCTGCGCGGCCTGGCCGGCGGTCTCGATGCACTGGCACGTTCGCTCGATGACGGCCTGGATGACACGCTCATCCTGGTGATGTCCGAATTCGGTCGCACCGTGCGCCAGAACGGCACCCGAGGAACCGATCACGGCCACGGCAATGTGATGTGGCTGCTGGGTGGGCCGGTGCGTCGCGCCCAGGTCGCCGGCCGCTGGCCCGGGCTGGACGCTGCGGCCCTGCACGACGGACGGGACCTTGCGGTCACCACAGACTTTCGGCAAGTGATTGCCCAGGTGCTGCAGCGTCACCTTCGACTGGACGACGCGGCCTTGTCCCGGGTTCTGCCGAACGGTCCCGGTCACACCGCCGCGCTGGATCTGCTGCGCGGCTGAACACCCGCTGCAGCATTGCCGTTACCATCGGCATCATTCCTACACCCACACATCAGGAGACAGTCGATCATGAGCGCACATCCCCTCAGCGCGCTGCCGCAGCGCGCCGCCGATGTTCACGTTGAACGCTTTTCCACGGCCCTGGGTGCCGTGATCAGTGGCATCGATCTGGCGCGGCCCCTGTCGGATGACGCGTTTGCCGTGATTCGCAAGGCATTCTTCGATCACGGGGTGATCTTCTTTCGCGACCAGAACATCACGCCCGAGCAGCACCTCGCGTTTGCGCGGCGCTGGGCGCCGATCGACGTCAACCGCTTCTTTCGTGCCGTCCCGGGGCATCCTGAAATTGCCGAGGTCCGCAAGGAGCCCGAGCAGAAGTCGAACATCGGAGGCAGTTGGCACACCGACCACAGCTATGACGTCGAGCCGGCGCTGGGCTCGATCCTGCTTGCACGCGAAGTGCCGCCCCGTGGGGGCGACACGCTCTTTGCCGACATGGGGCTGGCCTACGAGGCGCTGTCCGATGGCATGAAGCAGACCATCGAGGGGCTGCGCGCGGTCCATGGCACGGCCCATGTATTCGGTGCCAATGCCGGCTATGCCGCGCGTGGTGATGTTGAAGGGCGTGTCGGCAACACCCAGGCGGCCACGGTCGAGGCGGTGCATCCGGTGGTCATTCGACATCCCGAGACCGGGCGCAAGACGCTCTTCGTCAATTCGGCCTTCACCGTGCGCTTCGAAGGTTGGACCCCGCAGGAAAGCGAAGGCCTGCTGCGCACGCTCTACCAGCATGCCTCGCGTCCGGAATTCAGCTGCCGGTTTTCCTGGGGCAAAGGGTCGATCGCGATGTGGGACAACCGCGCCACCTGGCACTACGCGGTCAACGACTACCACGGCGAGCGGCGCCTGATGCACCGGATCACGATTCAGGGGTGCCCGATCTCCTGAGCCCCCGAGGCCCGTGCGCGGCGCTCAGGTCGCGTTGGCCTGGGCGTCGCGTCGCAGGATGTCGACGCTCCAGGTCCAGGCCAGCGCGGCGGTCAACAGCAACCCGAGCGCCAGCATGAGCAGGCCGGTGGCCAGGTAACCCAGCCCCGGAATCAGTGCGCCGGCAATCAGCAGGCCCA
>JBILSK010000432.1:0-3058 GCA_044372165.1 Burkholderiaceae bacterium
GCCGAGCATCTGTTTGGCTTCCCCGCCCACCGCCGCGATGGTCTTCTTGCCGTTCGGACCACCCTCCTGGCGGATGGCCACGACCGATGGTTCGTTCAGGACGATGCCCTTGCCGCGAACATAGATCAAGGTGTTCGCCGTGCCGAGGTCGATGGCCAGGTCGTTTGAAAAATACTTGCGAAAGAAGCCGAACATGCGCCGGTTCCGGGGGAAGGTTGTACTGGGGGACTGCGGGGGCTGAGCATCTCGCGACCCACTCGAACAGGCCTGAACAGGCACTCAAGGGGTCGGGTATTCCTCGGAATCTTCGTGAATCATACCTTATAATTGTTTGAGTTTTCTGTAGAAAACAGGAGTTTTCACTGGCTCTCACCGCAACCGACGTCGCCCGGATCGCCACCCTGGCACGCCTCGAATCCACCGACGCCACCACCGCCTCCACCGCACGCGAACTCAGCGCGGTAACGGACCTGTTCGAGGCGCTCGCCGCCATCGACACCGAGGGCGTGGCACCCATGGCGCACCCCGGCGACCCCAACCTTCGCCTGCGGGCGGACACCCCCACGGAACCCGACCGCCGGGACGACTACCAGCGCGGTGCGCCGGCGGTTGCCCAAGGTCTGTACCTCGTGCCCAGGGTGATCGAATGAGCCACGACTGGCACCTGAAGTCGGTCGCCGAACTCGGCGAGGCACTGGCGGGCGGCGAGGTCAGCGCCGAGGCACTGGCGCAGCATTTTCTGGCCCGCATCGAGGCCAGCGACCTCAACGCCTTCATCGATGTCCGGCCCGAGTCGACGCTCGCCCAGGCCCGGGCGGCCGACGCCCGACTGGCCCGTGGCGAGCGTGCACCGCTGCTGGGCATTCCGGTGGCCCACAAGGACATCTTCGTGACCCGAGGCTGGCGTTCGACCGCCGCCTCCAGGATGCTCGCGTCCTACGAGAGCCCCTTTGACGCCACCGTGGTCGAGCGGCTGGCCGGGGCCGGCATGGTGTGCCTGGGCAAAGCCAATTGCGACGAATTCGCCATGGGCTCGGGCAACGAGCACTCGGCTTTTGGTGCGGTGCGCAATCCCTGGGACCGGGCAGCGGTGCCGGGCGGCTCCTCGGGCGGTTCGGCGGCGGCGGTCGCAGGCGGGCTCGCCCCGCTGGCCACCGGCACCGACACCGGCGGCTCGGTTCGCCAGCCGGCTGCCCTGTGTGGCATCACCGGCATCAAGCCCACCTATGGTCGGGTGTCGCGCTGGGGCATGATCGCCTACGCGTCCAGCCTCGATCAGGGCGGCGCCCTGGGCGCCAGTGCGGCCGACTGCGCGGCACTGCTCACCGCCATGTCCGGCTTCGATGCACGCGACTCCACCAGCCTGCAGCACCCGGACGAGAACTACAGCGTCGGACTGCAGGCCTCCCCCGTGCCCGCCGGCCGTGCCGCGGCCACCGAGTCCGCGCCGCTGTCCGGTCTGCGCATCGGGCTGCCGCGGGAGTATTTCAGCGAGGGCCTTGCCCGGGACGTGGAACAGGCCGTGCGCGCGGCGCTGGCGGTGCTCGAGTCGCTGGGCGCCACGCTGGTCGAGGTCACGCTGCCGCGCACGCAGTTCGCCATTCCTGCCTACTACGTGATTGCGCCGGCCGAAGCCTCCAGCAACCTGTCGCGCTTTGACGGCGTGCGCTATGGCCATCGCGCGGCGCATTACACCGACCTGCAGGACATGTACCGCCGCTCGCGCACCGAAGGCTTCGGCCCCGAGGTGCAGCGGCGCATCATGATCGGCACCTACGTGCTGTCGCACGGCTACTACGACGCCTATTACCTCAAGGCACAGAAGGTGCGCCGCCTGATCGCCCAGGACTTCGACGCCGCCTTCGCGCAGGTCGACCTGATCGCCGGGCCGGTGACCCCGACGGTCGCCTGGAACCTCGGGCAGGCCAGCACCGACCCGACGCACGATTACCTGGCGGACATCTACACTCTGGGCGCTTCGCTGGCCGGCCTGCCCGGCCTGTCGATGCCAGCTGGCTTCGGCGCGCAGGGCCGTCCGGTGGGGGTACAGCTGATCGGCCCGCGCCTGAGCGAGTCGCGCCTGCTGGGCGTGGCCCATCGCTTCCAGCAGGCCACCGACTGGCATCTGCGCCGGCCGGCGGTGTGAGGGGATGCAAAGGCGCCTGGTCGGTGTGCTCGCCGTGCTCGCCCTGATTGAGATGACGGGATGCGCCACCCTGGAGCCCTCGAGCAGCCTGCGACGCCCGGCGCCCCCCCCCGAGGGCTGGATCGCCGACCAGCCGATCACGCTGACCGGGAACTGCCAGCTGCGCGAGGAAGACGGGTTCCGGGAGGACGCACGGCTGACAGTGCGAGCCAACCGGGTCGAGGCCTTGTCGTGGCAGCTGTGGGTGGGCGACCGTGGCGGCTGCCGATTCGAGCTGGGCGCGTTTCGTCAGACCCGCAGCGGCCCGTCGCTCGAGCTGGTCGAACGCGATGGCGGGGCCTGCCGACTGCTGGTGTGGCAGACACCGGAGCGCGTGACGCTGGCGCACTCGGGCTGCGAAGCGCGCTGCACGCCCGGGGTCTACGAGGAAGCCTGGCCGGTGATGTTCGATCCGGCCCATGGTGGCTGTGCCACCCGATGAAGAGGACATGATGACAGCTTGGGAAGTCGTGATCGGGCTTGAGACGCACGTGCAACTCGCCACCCGCTCCAAGATCTTTTCCGGATCGCCCACCGCCTTCGGCGCCGCGCCCAACACGCAGGCCAGTCCGGTGGATCTGGCCTTGCCCGGCGTGCTGCCGGTGATGAATGCTGCGGCACTCGAATGCGCGGTGCGCTTCGGGCTGGCCGTCAATGCACAGATCGCCCCGCGCTCGATCTTTGCGCGCAAGAACTACTTCTACCCCGACCTGCCCAAGGGCTATCAGATCAGCCAGTACGAGATTCCGGTGGTCAGCGGCGGCACCCTGACCCTGGTCTGGCAGGATGGCAAGGAGACGCGCGAGAAGGTGGTCAATCTGACGCGCGCCCACCTCGAAGAGGACGCGGGCAAGTCCTTGCACGAAGACGCGA
>JBILSK010000433.1:0-3053 GCA_044372165.1 Burkholderiaceae bacterium
ACGCCACGCCGCGATGCGCGTGCCGTGGTCGGTGCCGTGGCGATGAAAGTCCTGGCGCTCCGGCAGGCGCCCGCCGGGCAGTCGGGCGAGCAGTTCGTCAGAGGGCACGACCATCACCACGCGATCCAGCCAGGGATGCGAGCGACCCACTCCCACTCTTCGCCAGGCCAGGGCCTTGTCCAGCCACCCTGGCGTGAGCCACGGCGTGAAATGCGGGTGCAGCAGCAGGCCGTCCAGGCGGTCCCAGCGCAGCAGCAGGTGATAGTCGATCAGCCCGCCGTCCCAGTACTGCCCGGGCGGCGCATCCGGGGGATCGATGACCGGCTCGGCGACCAGGGGAATCGTGCCCGACGCCAGCAGGGCGGCCTGGGCGTTGGCGGCCGACAGGCGCACATCGAGCGTGTCGAAGCGGTCGTCGGGCCAGATCGCCGGGCAGGGCGTGGAGCTGAAGACGACACGTTGCAGATGCCGCCCCAGGCGTTCGCGCGACAGCAGGTTGGCCAGCGCGGGCCGGGCGAAATTGCGGCGACCGCCGCGCTCGGCCAGCGCCCCGCGGGCTCGCGCGGTGATGAGGGCGAGCGTTGGCGCACCGGGCGCGTGCACGGCATCGGAAAAGGCGCGGACATCGCCCAGCATCGCTGCCACCACCTCGCCGCACACCTGCGAGACCAGGCGCGCAGCAGGCTTCATCGGATAGCGCTGCAGCTCCAGGTAGGCCTCGCCCAGGCGCCGCGTGGCGGCGGGTCCATCCGGGTGCAGTGCGGCGGCCATGCGCCAGGCACCGATCGAGGCGCCCGCGAGCACGCGAGGTCGCGGCGAGGCGCTCAGCCATTCGCCGAAGAGGAATGCGTCGAAGGGCAGGAAGGCCAGACCCTTGGGGCCCCCTGCGGCAGCAGCCACCCCGGCGATGTCCTGCGCACCAAGGCCGTTGCGGGCGATGTGCTCACGAGCACCCGGGCCGGCCAGCCAACGCAGGGCCTTCATGGACGCAGAGGCATGCGCACGCGCCCGTTGCCGGCTCAGGGCGCCTTGGGGACCGTGTGCAGGGCTTGACCCGCCCGCTCGAAGTGTCCGCCGACCAGCCTGGGCAGCACGTCGCTTGCGCGTGCGAGGCCTGCGTCGATGGATTCCTGCTCGCTGCGCGAGGGCCGGGCCAGCACGAAGTCGATCACTTCTCGCCCCGGATACAGGTCGCGCGGATGCCCGATGCCGATGCGAAGGCGCCAGTAGTCGGGTCCACCGAGGGCCGAGCTGATGTCTTTCAGGCCGTTGTGACCGCCACTGCCGCCGCCGCGCTTGAGGCGAACCGTGCCGGGCGACAGGTCGAGTTCGTCATGGGCAACGAGGATGTCGGCCGGGACGAGGCGATAGAAGCGCGCGACCGAAGAGACAGCCTGGCCGGAGCGATTCATGTACGTGGAAGGCTTGAGCAGCCATAGCTCGTGCGAGTCGATTCGCACGCGGGCGAGGTCGCCGTGAAAGCGCGACTCATGGCGCCAGGTGCCGCCCTGGGCACGCGCAATGGCGTCCACCCACCAGAAACCGGCATTGTGCCGATCGGTTTCGTGTTCCGAGCCGGGATTGCCGAGTCCGACGATGAGCCGGATGGCGTGGCCGGCAGCTTGGGCCGTGTTCATGGGGAACCAGGCGTGCGACAGTCAGAGACCGTCGCACGCCCGCGGTGCCTTACTTCTTGCCGCCTTTGGCAGGCGCAGCGGCTTTGGCTTCAGCCGCCGGGGTGTCTTCAGCACCGCCGCCCTTGACCGTGGCAATCGCCAGCGCGGGGTTGGCATCCTTGCCATGCACGACCGGGGTCACGCCTTCCGGCATGGTGATATCGGCCAGGTGCAGCGGGTGGCCGGCAGTGAGACCGGCGAGGTCGACCTCGATGAACTCGGGCAGATTACCGGGCAGGCAGGTGATGTCGATCTCGGTCAGCACGTGGCTGATGATCGCGGCCGACAGCTTGACGGCCGGCGAGATGTCCTGATTCACGAAGTGCAGCGGCACCTTCATGTGGATCTTGCGATCAGCGGCGACGCGCTGGAAGTCGATGTGGGTCACCTGCGGCTTGAACGCGTGCCATTGCACGTCGCGCAGCAGGACCTTCTCGGTCTTGCCGTCGATCTCCATGTCCAGAATGGACGAATGGAAGGACTCGACACGCAGCGAGTGATACAGCGGGTTGTGATCCATCTCGATCACGGCGGGGGCGGTATCGCCTCCGTAGACGATGCCGGGCACCTTGGCGGCGCGGCGCAGGCGGCGGCTCGCACTCGATCCTTGCGCAGTACGGGTAGTGGCGACAACTTTCATCGCAGTTCCTTTTCAATGATGAGCCCGGCTCCGCGACCAGAAACCAGGCAATGATCCCCGCAGCAGGGCGCGGGGGACGACCCGCATCACTGCGGGGGACGACCCCGTCGCAGCGGGGCGGGGATCCGGACCGTCTTCGGGTCAGGATCGAATCGGATCATTCCTCGTCGACGAAGAGCGAGGAAACTGAATCGGCGCGATTGATGCGCAAAATGGTTTCGGAGATGAGCTGCGCGCAGCTGATCACACGAATCTTGTCGCAGGCCTGTGCAGCCAGCGACAGCGGGATGGAGTCGGTCACGACCAGCTCGTCGAGCGCCGATTTCGTCACGCGCTCGACGGCATTGCCGGAGAGTACCGGATGGGTGCAATAGGCCAGCACGCGCAGGGCACCCTGGGCCTTGAGTGCATCGGCGGCCTTGGTCAGGGTGCCGGCGGTATCGACCATGTCGTCCATGATCACGCAGGTGCGTCCGCGCACTTCGCCGATGATGTTCATCACCTCGGACACATTGGCCTTCGGGCGACGCTTGTCGATGATGGCCAGGTCCGTGTCCAGGCGCTTGGCCAGCGCACGGGCCCGCACGACACCGCCCACGTCAGGCGACACCACCATCGGTGCGGTCAGCTTGCGACTGGCGACGTCGGCCAGCAGCACCGGGGCCGCGTAGATGTTGTCGACCGGAATATCGAAGAAGCCCTGGATCTGGTCGGCGTGCAGGTCCATGGTGAGGACG
>JBILSK010000434.1:0-3052 GCA_044372165.1 Burkholderiaceae bacterium
GTCGGCGGCATCGGCCTCGGTGGCAGCGTCAAGCGGCATGGCACCCCCGCAGTGGGCAGCATCGGGTGGGTCAGGGGTTGACGACCGTGGCGCCTACCGAGATGGCTTCGCTGGCCGCCACGACCAAGCCGTAGGCGATGCGGTCGAAGACCCGGAAGATCACCAACTGCCCGATGTTCTCGTTCGGCAGGCGGACCATCTCCTTCGATTTCATCTCGCGATCAGGCACCACGCGACCGGTGCTCTGCACCGCCAGCACATGGCCGACCTCCAGACCCTGCTCGCTGCCCAGCGAAACCGCGACCACGTTGTTCTTGCCCACCGAGGCCACGCCCCGGTAGACCGACACGATGCGACCTTCGACCGGGTAGTCGGGCGGACGCGGGGCCAGGGTCGGCAGCACCACCGGCACCGCCGGCATGAGGCGGTCGCCCTGGCCGATTTCCTCGTTGTTCGAGGTGATGCGGATGGTGGCGGGGTCGCCGTCGCGCACCAGCTGGGCTGACCCGACGAACAGGGTCTCCCAGCCGAGCGGCTGGCGGGTGGCGGGGTCGAGCAGCGGCTTGGCCGGGCGATAGACCTGCCATTCACGCACAGAGGGGTCGTCCATGCCGCGCACGTAGGCAAGCTCGCCTCGGCTCAGATAGAGGCGCCCGTCCTGGGTGTCCAGGATGCGCGGATGGGTCTTCAGTCCTTGCTCGTCGACAATCAGGGGACGGGTGAGGAAAGCTTCGACCGCTGCCAGATTCAGCGTGGGCACCGGCCCGCCCGACAGGGCGCTGGTGCGCACCCGCGGTTCCAGCCGGACGGTGGGCTCGGTGCCTGCGTCACGGGCGGTGCCGACCGCGGCTGCAGCAGGTGCAGCGGCTCCGACCGGACGGCCCAGCCGCAGCCGCGGCTGCGTGCCCGAGCGGTCCAGGTAGACGACATCACCGGGGTAGATCAGGTGCGGATTGGCGATCTGTTCGCGGTTCAGTTGCCACAGTTCGGTCCACTGCCAGGGCGATTTCAGAAAGCGCGCCGAGATGTCCCACAGGGTGTCGCCGCGTGCGACGACGTGGGAGTCAGGTGCGTTGGCGGCCAGTTCGATCGGCTTGGCAGATGCGACAGGTGCTGCGGCAGGTGCGGCAACAGTCAGCCCGCAGACCAGCCAGAGCGAGCAAGCCAGAGCCCGCGTGGTAATATTTTTGAACATTGATGGGTGGCCAGACGGCTGCCTTGGGGGATCGATACGTCGATGTTAAGACGATCCATCCCGGTCCAGACCCCTCCCGAGTCCGACGGTTGTTCTAGTCCGATGGCCGTACTTGACATCCTGCGCTACCCCGACGCCCGCCTGCATACGGTTGCCCGACCGGTCGCGCAGGTCGACGATCGCATCCGCACGCTGGTGCGCGACATGGCTGAAACCATGTACAAGGCGCCAGGCATCGGGCTGGCCGCCACCCAGGTCAACGCCCACGTGCGCGTCATCACCATCGATGTCTCCGAGACCAAGGACGCGCTGCTGGTGCTGATCAATCCGGAAGTCATCGCGGCCTCCGAAGAGCGCCACGAGGGCGAGGAAGGCTGCCTGTCGGTGCCGGGCATCTATGACGGGGTCGAGCGCGCGGCCCGCATCACCGTGCGAGCCCTGGGCCTCGATGGCCAGCCGTTCACGCTGGAAGCCGATGGCCTGCTCGCGGTGTGCATCCAGCACGAGATGGATCACCTCGCCGGCAAGGTCTTCGTGCAGTACCTGTCCCGCCTGAAGCAGAGCCGCATCCGCAGCAAGATGCTCAAGTCCGACCGGCAGGAAGCCTGAGCCGCCGCCCGCCGGCCCCTGCGGCGGTGCACCCGGCCGATGCCGTGGGCGCCCTGCGCCGATCTTGCCGACCCGAGAGTGCCGCATGACCCCCCCGCTCAAGCTGGTGTTTGCCGGCACCCCTGTCTTTGCCGAACGCGCGCTCGCTGCCTTGCATGCGGCCGGCCACGCCATCTCGTGCGTGATGACCCGCCCCGACAAGCCCGCCAAGCGAGGCCATAAGCTGGTCGCCAGTCCGGTCAAGGCCTGGGCGCAGGCGCACGAGCTGCCGGTCTGGCAGCCACCGACCCTGCGTGACGAATCGACCTGGGACACCCTGCGGGGGCTGGAGTGCGACCTGATGGTCGTGGCGGCCTACGGGTTGATCCTGCCGCAGGCGGTGCTCGACATTCCCCGCCTGGGCTGCCTGAACATCCACGCCTCGCTGCTGCCGCGCTGGCGAGGGGCGGCGCCCATCCAGCGCGCCATTCAGGCGGGCGACCCGGTCACCGGCATCACCATCATGCAGATGGATGCGGGCCTGGACACCGGGGCGATTCGCCTGATGCGCGAGCTGCCGATCGCACCCCACGAGTCTGGCGGCAGCGTGCACGATCGCCTGGCCGAACTGGGCGCCACCGCGATCGTCGAAGCCCTGAGCTTGCTGGCCAAAGGCGAGTTGCCCAGCCGACCGCAGCCCGCCGAGGGCGTGACCTACGCGGCCAAGATCGGTCGCAGCGACTCGGTCATCGACTGGCAGCTCGGCGCGAGCGAGATCGTCGATCAGGTCCGCGCCTTCGACCCGGCGCCCGGATGCACGACCGAATCCGATCGGCAGCCGGGCGTGGTGCTCAAGGTCTGGGCGGCGCGCGAGGCCGCTCCGCGCCTGGCCGAGCAGGCCGCACTGCCCGCCGGCACGGTGCTGGCGACGGGCGACGGCCTGATCACGGTCGCCTGCGGCACGCTGGCGGCGCCCCAGGCACTGACCCTGCTCGAAGTGCAGCGCCCGGGGGGGCGGCGCATGTCGGCGCGCGACTTCCTGGCCGGCTTTGCGGTGCACCCGGGCGATCGGTTGCAGGCACCTGCCGCGCCCGGTCCGTCTTCGCCGACTTGAATTGCCCCTGGCGGCAACCATATGACATCGCGTGTGTCCGGTCCTGATGGCATTCTCGTGCCCGGGCCCCTTTCGCCCCTCTGGAGGTGACGATGTTCAACTGGTTCAAGACCGCTTTGCTGATGGCCGGCATCACCGGCCTGTTCGGGCTTCTC
>JBILSK010000435.1:0-3051 GCA_044372165.1 Burkholderiaceae bacterium
GAGGTCGATCGCGTCTGGGGGCGACACATGACCATCAACGCCACCGGCGCGATCGCGGCCGTGCTGGGCGAGATTGGCATGCCGCAACCGGTGATGCGCGGCATTGCGGTGATCAGTCGGGCGGGCGGGCTGGTCGGCCATATTCTGGAAGAGCGCGAGAACCCGTCGGCGCGCTGGGTCTGGCAGACGGTCGAGCACGGCATGCCCTACACCGGCGGCAAGGGCTGAGAACGCCGCCCGCCCCAGCGGTCCGCCCGGGCGAATCGCTCGGAGCAGGTGTACTCAGGCCGGAATATCGCCTTCGAGCGTGATCCGGTGCATGCGCCGGCGGAACCCGTGATAGTCGTTCACCGGGTTGTGCATCGCGCAGCGGTTGTCCCAGATCGCGATCGAATTCACCTGCCAGACGAATCTGCAGGTGAATTCGGGGCGGACCTGATGCTCAAAGAGCATCTTCAGCAGCGGCGCCGACTCCTCCGGCGTCCAGCCCTCGAAGCGGTCGGTGTGGGCAACGTTCACGAACAGCGACTTGCGCCCGGTCTCGGGATGGGTGCGCGCCACCGGATGCACGGCCTCATAGGCCTTGCGTGCTGCTTCCTTGCCGCCTTCCTTGATACGGTCCTCGCGGGTCTTGGACACATCCGCCTTGGTCGAGGTGCTGACCGCCTTCAGGTCCTCGAGGGTCGCGCGCAGGCCGGGTGACAGCGTCTCCCAGGCGAGATACATGTTGGCGAACAGGGTGTCGCCGCCATACGGAGGAATCTCGCGTGCCAGCAGCATCGACGCCATGGGCGGGCGCTCGAGGTAGGTCGTGTCCGAGTGCCAGATGCCACCGAAGTTGACCGTCTCGTGCTCGAGCTTCTTGACCTCGATGATCTCCGGATGCTCGTCCAGTCCCTTCACGAAGGGATATTCGATCGGCGTGCCGAAGCGCCGAGCGAGCTGCAGGTACTGCTCGGCATTCAGGGGCTGATCCCGAAAGAACAGCACGAGATGGTCCAGCCAGGCCTGGCGAAGTTCAGCGACCTGTTCGGCAGCAGGCGGTCGGGTGAGATCGATGCCGTGCACTTCGGCGCCCAGTGCGCCGGCAACGCGACGCACTTCCAGAGTCTTGTAATCGCGGGATGTCATGCATCGAGTATAGGGTGCTCGACACACGGTGATTGCGCCCGCCGACACCGAAAATGGCACCCGCGAGCCCCGTGCAGGCTGAGTTGTCGAAAGACGCTGCGATAAACACGAGTCCCCACGATTGGCAGCTGGCGCTGGCGGCGTTTTGCGGATTGGCCGTGGCCGCCCGGGCCGAAGCCTGAGACCGGGGCACCTTCGAGCCCGTCCGGGCACTTGCGAGCTCGTCCGAAGGGCGGATCCCTTCGACGGCCGATGGCGCATCTTCGCGACACATCGATGGATGCTCGCCAAGGACTGGGTTACACTGCCCGCGCTCGCGCATCAAGAGTCTTGTTTTCCTCGGCATCACGTCAGTCCGGCTTCACCCGCTGAAGCCGTTCCGGTTCAGATCCACGGTCACATTCCTTGAGAGCTTGGGCGCCCTTGTTCGGGCCTGCCTGGCCCGGCGTTTATCTCAGTCACCAAGGAAGTTTTGCAATGGCTACCCAGACCGGAATCGTCAAGTGGTTCAACGAGACCAAAGGCTTCGGCTTCATCAAGCCCGATAGCGGCGGCGAGGACCTCTTCGCGCACTTCAGCCAGATCGAAGCCAAGGGTTTCCGTACCCTGGCCGAGAACCAGCGTGTCGAGTTCGAAGTCACGCAAGGTCAGAAAGGCCCCCAGGCCAGCCGCATCAAGCCCATCTGATCGGGCTCGCGGCTCAGGGGCAGTGCCAATCGGCAATGCTCCCTGGCTGAAGTTGAAAAAGGCTGCCGGATGGCAGCCTTTTTCCATGGTGCGGGCGCGTCGCCCGCGGTGTCGTTCAGAGCGCGCCGATCTGGCCGTTGATGACATGCACCTTGTCACCCGGCCTGAAGCTCGGGCGCACATTGGTGCGAACCACGCGGGTCACGCCGTCCTCGAAGCGGATCGAGACATCCCAGACCGGGGTGGCGGTATGGCTGCCCACCACGTTGGCACCGGCCACCGAACCGGCTGTGGCACCCACGGCGGTGGCAATCGTCTTGCCCGTGCCGCCGCCGAACAAGCTGCCGATCGCACCGCCGACCAGCGCACCCCCCACGGCACCCGCGGTGGTCTTGCCGGTGCTCGATTCGGAGGTTTCATTGATGGCCTGGACGGTGCCCTTGCCAGTGATGGCCGGTGCCGAGTGACCGCCGCCGCCCGCGCAGGCAGCCAGGGTGAGCGCCGCCACCAGGGCGAGCAGGCGGGTGAACAGTGAACGAATCATGGGGCTTTCCTCTCGGGTGGCCGGGGCGATATGCCTCGGTGCCGAAAGTGTATCCCGTGGGGCATGCTTGCCGGCATGGGCCAAGCGGTTGGTGGATCGGGGCGATGCGCGCACACTCCTTGTTTCGTTCGCCCTTCGCATCGCTCGATGCCCGCTACCGATGACCGATCTCGCCGACCTGTCTGCCTCTCAGCTTTCCGAGGCCTTTCGTCACAAGCGTTTGTCTCCGGTCGAGGTGGCCCAGGCAGTGTTCGATCGGATTGCTCAGTGTGAGTCTTCGATCAATGCGATGTATCGCATTCACAACGAAGCTGGCATGGCGGCAGCCCGCGCTGCGCAGTCGCGCTGGATGCGCGGTGAACCGCTGTCGCCGATCGACGGCGTGCCGGTGACCCTCAAGGAAAACCTGTACACCGCGGGCGACCCGGCCCCCATCGGCGTGCCGACCGGCGATCTCTCGCCCCGCACGGCCGACTCACCGGTCGCAGCCAGACTGCGCGAAGCGGGTGCCGTGATTCTGGGCAAGACCACCATGCCCGACTTCGGCATGATGTCCTCGGGCCTTTCCTCGATGCACGGCACCACGCGCAATCCCTGGAGGCTGGACCTCAACCCAGCGGGTTCGTCGTCCGGTGCTGGTGCCGCCGGCGCTGCGGGATATGGACCGCTGCACGTCGGCACGGACATCG
>JBILSK010000437.1:0-3038 GCA_044372165.1 Burkholderiaceae bacterium
CATGATCGAAGCGGGCGCCTCCGGCGTTCACTTCGAGGACCAGCTGGCTGCCGTCAAGAAGTGCGGCCACATGGGTGGCAAGGTCCTCGTGCCGACGCGCGAAGCTGTTGCCAAGCTCGTCGCCGCCCGACTGGCGGCGGACGTGATGGGTGTGCCGACCATTCTGCTGGCGCGTACCGACGCGGAAGCCGCTGACCTGGTGACCTCGGACGTCGACGACAACGACAAGCCCTTCATCACGGGCGAGCGCACGGTCGAAGGCTTCTTCAAGACCCGCAACGGCATTGATCAGGCGATTTCCCGCGGTCTGGCCTATGCTCCGTATGCCGACCTGATCTGGTGCGAAACCGGCACGCCTGACCTGGCCTTCGCTCGCAAGTTCGCCGAAGCGATCCACAAGCAGTTCCCGGGCAAGATGCTGTCCTACAACTGCTCGCCGTCGTTCAACTGGAAGCGCAACCTGGACGAGGCGACCATCGCCAAGTTCCAGCGTGAACTTGGTGCCATGGGCTACAAGTTCCAGTTCATCACGCTGGCCGGCTTCCACAGCCTGAACTACTCGATGTTCAACCTGGCTTATGGCTACGCTCGCGACAACATGAGCGCGTTCGTCGAGCTGCAGGAAGCCGAATTCGCCGCCGCAGAGCGGGGCTTCACCGCGGTCAAGCACCAGCGTGAAGTTGGCACCGGCTACTTCGATGCGGTGACCACCACCATCGAAAGCGAGTCCTCGACGGCTGCCCTGAAGGGGTCGACCGAAGACGAGCAGTTCTTCGACGGCAAGCACTGAACCGTCTGAGTTCAGGCATGTGACCGGCCGTCCTGCGGGGCGATTCGGTTGAACGAAAGAGGGCCGGCAGCGATGTCGGCCCTTTTTCATGGGCGTCGTGCCGCTGTCAACTGGCCATCGGTCCTAAGCCGAATGCCGGTTGATTCAGACGTTTGTCCAATGGTCGGCGACCGCTTGCTTGCCGATGATGGGGGCTCCTACCCGCACACGGAGAACCCTCATGCATGCCCTCACGCTTCACCTCGCCGCGACCCGCTGCGGCCCGCTCGGTCCAGTCGGTTCAACAGGTTCAATCGGTTCATGGCCACTTGGCGGGCCTGGGATGCCACGTCAGGCGGCACCGTCGATGGCTCCCGGCCTTGCGTCGCTGAGCCGCTTGTTTCGCCGGATGTTGCCTCGCCCCCGCCGTCGCTTCGCCGGCCAGGGCATGACCGAGTATTTGATCGTGGTGGCCCTGATCGCGGTCGCCGCCATCGGCGTGTATTCGCTGCTCGGGCAGACCTTGCGCAGCCAGACCGCCGGGCTGGCGCTGGAGCTGTCCGGGCAGGATGCCGCCAGCGCCATCGGATCGGCCAAGTCGCAGGCCAGTTCGGCTCAGTCGGGCGCTGCCACCCGCAAGGGGCTCGAGAACTACAACGACTCGAACCGCTAGGGGCGAACGGTGTCGGCGCGTGTCCTCCGGCTGTCAGGCCTGTCCCGCCAGGGCGGTGCCCGACGCCTCCGGCATCAGGCCGGCCAGGCGCTGTTTCTGGCGCTGGGTCTGCTGCTGGCGGGCAGCGCAACCCTGATCACGCTCTACAACGTGGGACAGGTTGCAGCCGCCAAGCAGCGACTCACTGACACGGCCGACGCCGCCGCCTGGAGCGCGGGCCTGTGGCGCGCCCGGATCCTGAACTATCACGCCTACGCCAATCGGGCCATCCTGGCCAATGAAGTGGCAGTGGCCCAGGCAGTCACCCTGGTGTCCTGGGCGCGCTACTTCGAGTCGCTCACCTTGAATGCGAGTCAGGCCGCGCACCTGTTTCCGACCCTCGAGCCGGTGCTCACAACCGCTGCGCAGGCCGCGGCCCTGGCTCGGCAATCGGCCGAGGTGGCCGCCCAGATGGACATCGTCGCCCGGGCGGCCCAGGGCGTCGGATACAAGGAGATCCTGCAGACCAGCCAGGACATTCTGCATCTGGCCAGTCAGGGGTTCGCCTTGAACATGGTCACGGCCGAGGTGGCTCGGGCCAACGACCCCGCCCATTTCGCCTGGGTGCTGCCCGACCCCGCAATGACCTGGCAAGGTTTCACCCGTCGCGCGGATGCCGATGGGCGCCAGCGCTTCGCCGATCTGGTCACGGCCTCGCTTGACCGCTTCGTGGCAGGGCCGCGGGATGAAGACATCCATACCCCGATTCCCAGCCTGTGCCTGAACCTCATGCGGGTGCGCAAGACGGGCGCCACGGTGCTGTCCGCCGACTTGCAGACGTGGCAGGCCGAAGACACTGCTTCGTTTCACCTTCGCACCCTGTCGTGGTCGGGCTGTCGCGAGCGTGAGGCACTGCCTTTGGGGTGGGGAGCGGCGCAGGCTGGCACCGCCACTGATCCGGAGCTCGGCGCATCCGGCGCACTGACGGCGGGGCGCAATCCCCGCGCGGCGCAGCTGGCGGCCGCATCCGGGTTCAGCGAACCGGGCTATGCCGGCATCGCTCGGGTCCGCGAACTGGATTACGACGCCCTGGCCAACACGCTGTTTCCGACTGCCGGCCTGGCGGTGGTGGCGCGCCAGTCAGCCCCATCCGTGCCGACGGCAGCCCAGCGTGGTCTGGCCTCGGGTCGGATCCTGCCCTCAGACTCGTTCGTGGGGGGGCAATCCGGTCATCTCTGGGCCCTGTCTGCCGCCGAGGTCTACTTCCGGCGCCCGGCGGACGCATCGCCACGGCTGGAATACGCGAGCCTGTTCAATCCGTACTGGCAGGTGCGCCTCACGGTGCCAAGCGCTGCACAGCGCGTGGCTGCCCATGCAGCGGTCGGGGTCGCACCATGAGTACGCGCCGCGTTCTGCCTTGGGGCCTCGATCGCTCCACCCATCGATCCGCCAAGCGCAAGCGGGTCCTGCGCGGTCAGGCCTTGATCGAGCTGGCCGTGGCACTGATCGCATTGGTGCCGCTGTTCCTGGGCATCGCCTGGCTCGGGCGCGTCATCGACCTGAGGCAGGCCACCATCGCTGCGGCCAGGCAGGCCGCCTTCGAATGCACCGTGCGCG
>JBILSK010000436.1:0-3038 GCA_044372165.1 Burkholderiaceae bacterium
GAGCACAGGAACGCAGCCAGCGCGCCCAGCTGTTCAGTGGAGACGAATTCGCCCGAGGGCTGCTTTTCCCCCACCAGGGCCTGCTTGGCCTCCTGGACGCTGATGCCGCGCTCGGCTGCGCGGGCATCGATCTGCTTCTGAACCAGAGGTGTCAGCACCCAGCCCGGACAGATTGCATTGCAGGTCACGCCGGTGGTGGCGGTTTCCAGCGCGACCACCTTGGTCAGTCCGACGATGCCGTGCTTGGCCGCGACATACGCGGATTTGTCGACCGATCCGACCAGACCGTGCGCCGAAGCGATGTTGATGATGCGTCCCCAGTTCCTGGCTTTCATGCCAGGCACGAACAGGCGGGTGGTGTGAAAGGCCGCAGTCAGGTTCAGGGCGATCACGGCATCCCAGCGGTCGGTCGGGAAGGTCTCGACCGGGGACACATGCTGGATGCCGGCATTGTTGACCAGGATCTCGACGGTGCCATGGGCCGCGCAGCGTGCGGCCAGGGCCTCGATCTCGGTCGCACGGGTGAGGTCGGCATTCTCGAAGTGGACCTTCACGCCATGGGTGCGGGCCAGTTCATGCTGCAAGGCGTCGATCGTGGCCGGCTCGCCGAAGCCGTTGAGCACGATGTCACAGCCCTGGGCTGCCAGGGCTCGGGCGATGCCCAGCCCGATGCCGCTCGTCGAACCGGTAACGAGAGCCAGTCTGCCTTTGAGCATGGGAAATCCTTGAAAAGAGTGCAGGGGCGGGAGATGTCTGGGGTCTGGCCAGCGGCAATCCGCTCAGCGGGGCGCTGGTACCATCGCGGATTCTATCGCTGCGCCCCGGCCTGGCGTCTCAGGCCCCACCTTCAACTCCGTCCATCATGACCATCAAGAGACTTCACGTCGGCCCGCGCATGTCCGAGGCCGTGGTTCACAACGGCACCATCTACCTCGCCGGACAAGTCGCGGCCGATCCCACCGCCGACGCCGTCGGCCAGACCCGGCAGATTCTGGACGCCATCGATCGCCTGCTGGCCGAATGCGGCAGCGACAAGACCCGCATTCTCCAGGCGCAGATCTTCCTGGCCGACATTGGCGACTTCAAGGCGATGAACTCGGTCTGGGACACCTGGGTACCGGCGGGCCACACCCCGGCGCGCGCGACCGTCGAAGCCAAGCTGGCAACCCCAGCCTACAAGGTCGAGATCAAGGTGACGGCTGCAGGCTGATCCTCAGCGCCAGCCGACCCGGTCGATGATCTTGGCGGCCGTCACCTGAGCCCGTCCGATCTGTCCGACGGGCAAGGTGTCGGCCTTGAATTTTCCGAGTGAATCGAGGACCGGGTTGCGCATCGCGACACCCGGCACGACCGGCCACTCGTTGTTGCCTTCCGCGAGATAGGCCTGCGCGGTGTCGCTGGCCAGGTACTCCAGGAATTTCACCGCTGCATCGCGATTCGGCGCATTCCTGAGGATTCCCGCGCCGGACACATTGATGTGGGTGCCCCAGGACTGCTGGTTCGGCCAGATCATGCCTATCCGTGCAATCGCTTCGCGGTCGGCCGTCTGGGTCGATCTCATCATCCTGACCAGGTAGTAAGTGTTGGCCAGCGCCACGCCGCATTCGCCAGTGGCTACCGCCTTGATCTGATCCGTATCGCCGCCACGGGGCGGGCGAGCGAAATTCGCCACGACGCCGCGTGCCCAGGCCTCGGTGCGAGCCTCGCCGAGGTGCTCGGACAGGGCGCCGATCAGAGACAGCATGTAAGGATTGGACGCAGAACGCGTGCAGACCTTACCCTTGAGCGATGGATTGGCCAGGTCCTCGTAGCTGCGGACGTCCTCGGCGCGGACCTTCTCGCGGTTGTAGATGATGATCCTTGCCCGGGTGGAGATGCCAAACCACTCTGCGCCCTTGCCGTCGTCCTTGCCACGCAGGTGCTCCGGGATGCGGGTGTTCAGCACTGTCGAGTTGAGCGGCTGGAACAGGCCATCGATCTGCGCCCGCCACAATCGGGCGGCGTCGACCAGCAGCAACACATCAGCCGGCGAGCGTGCCCCTTCAGTCCGGATTCGCTCGAGCAAGGCTTCGTCACCGGCTTCGATGCGGTTGATCCGGATGCCGGTGCGCCGGGTGAATTCAGTGTAGAGCGCTTCGTCCGTCTGGTAGTGACGCGCCGAATAGAGGTTGAGCACCGTGTCGGTGGCCGAAGCAAGCGTGGGACAGACCAGGCCGATGGCCACGGCGGTGACAAGCACCGCAGGCAGGGCGACAAATGGCTTGAGGTGCCGATTCAGCCGGCGGCACATCGCGCGCAGGAAAGTCATTGAAGGACTCGAACAGGAGGGACGGGATGACCCAGTCTAGGTCAATCGTCACTCGGGCGCAAATGCAAATGCGAAGAATTCGCATTACGATCCCGGGTCGACACACGGAATGAAGAGGAGCGCCTTGTGCGCTCAGTTCGTCCCGGCGGGGGTCACTGCTTCAGGTCGGGGGCCGAGCGATGGGCGTCGTGATGTCCGAGCTGCGCCTCGGCCGCGGCAATCACCTTCTGCAGCGGATCCAGTCCGCTCAGCTGCCCGGACTGCAGGGCGGCGATTTCCGGCGGAGGAGACAGCAGTCGCCGGCCACCGTCGAAGCGGCGCAGCCAGTAGTCCTTGTTCAGTTCTTCGACTCGCACCTGCTTGCCGCGCGAGGGCGCATGAACGAACTGACCGTTGCCGATATAGATCCCGACATGCGAGAAGGCAAAGCGCATGGTGTTGAAGAAGACCAGGTCGCCGGGCTGCAACTCGGCCATCTGCACCGTCTCGCCCACTCGGCTCATATCATCACTACGACGCGGCAGCACCATGCCGATGGTCTCGTGATAGACCAGCTTGACCAGCCCGCTGCAGTCCAGCCCGGAGTCAGGGGTGTTGCCGCCATAGCGGTAATTGACCCCAAGCAGCGACAGTGCCCGCAGGACCACCTCGGCGCTGGCATCAGCGGCGCTGGCCATGGTTCGAGCGACCAGGCCGGGTTTGGCCGGTGCAGGTTCGGCGGCAGCAGGGA
>JBILSK010000438.1:0-3035 GCA_044372165.1 Burkholderiaceae bacterium
TCGGCACGCGGCGGCCTGGCTGCGCGCCAATGGGCTGATGGCCAACATCGAGATCAAGCCGAGTCCGGGGCGGGAAGTGGAAACCGGTGCGGCAGTCGCCATCGCCGCGGGCCTGGCCTGGCGCGACGCCTCATGTCCGCCCTTGCTGTCCTCGTTTTCGGAGGCTGCACTCGAAGCCGCCCTGCACGCAGTGCCCATCTTGCCGCGTGCCCTGCTGCTGCATCGCCTGCCGACGGACTGGCTGGAGCGGCTGCGTCGCCTGCGCTGCGTGGCGCTCGATGCCCACCACGAGGCGCTGAGTGCGGACGTGGTGGCCCGTGCGCACGCGGCAGGCTTCCGAGTGCTCACCTACACGGTCAACGACCCGGCCCGGGCGGCCTTGCTGCGCGACTGGGGGGTCGATGGCGTGATCACCGACGCGGTCGATCTCATCAAGCCCCAGGGCCACGCGGCTTCGGCCTGAATCGTGCGCTGATCGACTCCACCCCGACACCGACTCAAGAGGAAGAACACCATGGAAAAGCGGATCGAACTGAACATCGTTGACGGCGTTGCCGACGTGCGTCTGGTGCGTGGCGACAAGATGAACGCCCTGGATCCGGCGATGTTCGAGGCCCTGGTGAGCACTGGTCAGCGACTGATCCGCGAACCGGGCCTGCGTGCCGTGGTGATCTCGGGTGAAGGCCGCGGCTTTTGTGCCGGACTGGACATGGGTCGGTTTCAGAAGATGGCGGATCAGCCGGGCGATGGCGGCATGGGCGTGTCGCACGAGATGCGCCTGGGGGCCCGTACGCATGGCATCGCGAACTCGGCGCAATACGCAGTCATGGTCTGGCGTGACATCCCCGTGCCGGTGATCGCCGCGGTGCATGGCGTGGCCCTGGGCGGCGGTTTCCAGTTGGCCTTGGGCGCGGATATCCGGTTTGTCGCACCTGACACCAAGATGTCGGTGATGGAGATCAAGTGGGGCCTGGTGCCCGACATGGCGGGCATCGTGCTGATGCGCGAACTGGCCCGCGCCGACGTGATCCGGGAGCTGACCTTCAGCGGGCGGATCTTTGATGGCAATGAAGCACAGCAGCTCGGCTTTGCTACCCGCGTTTGCGCCGATCCGCTGACCGAGGCGCGTGCCTTTGCCCGCGAGGTTGCCAACAAGAACCCGGATGCGATCCGAGCCGGCAAGCGTCTGCTGGCCCTGCCGGTCTCGACCGATGCGGGCACAGTGTTGCGTGCCGAATCTGAAGAGCAGATTCGTCTGCTGGGCTCGGCGAATCAGGTGGAGTCGGTGACGGCCACCCTGCAAAAGCGCGTGCCAGTCTTTACCGATCGTTGAGCGACGCAGCAGCTTGCGGGGCGGGTGCCGACGGCCGGTTCACCATCCGGATGCCGGCGGCCACCAGCACGACCGCGGCCAGCAAGGAAGCCGTGGGCGTCTCGCCCAGCAGCAGCACCGCAAAACTCACCCCGAAGATTGGCGTGATGAAGCTGAACGCGGACACCGTGGCCGGTGAGTAGCGCTGGACCATGACGAACCAGCCAAGGTAGCTGAACGTGGCAATCACCACGGTCTGGTAGGCAAATGCCAGCCAGACCTTGGGGCTGGGCGCAAAGACGCCGGGCTCGCCAACCGCGAAGGCCATGACGAGCAGCAGGACCGCCGAGACGCTCAGCTGATCGAACAGCGTGCGTTCGGGGCGCTCGGTGTGAAGGGGAGAGGCTTTCAGGATCAGCGTGGTCGCGGCCCACCCCGCCGCAGCCAGGACGCACAGGACATCGCCGGCCAGGCTGGTTTGGTCGGCAGCCCCCTTGCCCTGACCGGCGATTGCGACCGTCAGCCCGGCAAACGCGATCAGCAGTCCGAGCCAGCGCGAGGGGCTCAGGCGGTCGTTGAGCATCACATGGCTGCCGAGCGCCACGAAGAACGGAGCGCCGTAGAGCAGGATGGTGGCGTGGGCCGCACTGGTCATGCCCAGTCCGATGTACAGGCACACGAACTCGGCTGCAAACGCGGTGCCTATGGCCAGTCGCCAGGGCCATAGTCCCGGGGTGGCACGCAGCGGAACACGACGCCAGGCCATCCAGGCCAGCAGCACGCAAGAGGCGCCAGCCGAGCGCAGGCCGGCCTGAAAGAGCGGGGAGATGCCTTCTGCGCCGATCTTGATGGCGATCTGTCCCAGCCCCCAGATGGCGCACAGCATCAGCATCGTGGCGATGGCTCCCGGGCCCAGGGTGCGCTTGGGCCACGCAGCACTTGCGGCCTTGGGCGTGCTGCCCGTGGGGCGCGTGTTCATGCCTGGGCGGGCCGGCTGCGCACTCGAGCCACGGCTTCGTGCCAGGCCGCCATGCGCGCTGCGGCTTCATCGCGCGACATGGCAGGTTCGAAGCGCCGGTCGACCTGCCAGTGCCGGGCGATGTCGGCTTCGTCGCGCCAGAATCCGGTCGCCAGACCGGCCAGGTTGGCCGCGCCCAGGGCGGTGGTTTCCAGGACGTGCGGACGTACGACCGGCACGCCGAGCAGGTCTGCCTGGAACTGCATCAGCAGATCGTTGGCCGAGGCGCCGCCGTCGACGCGCAGCTCGGTGAGCGGTGCGTGGGCGTCGTGCTGCATGGCCTGAAGCAGGTCGGCGCTTTGCAGGGCGATCGACTCGAGCGCGGCCCGGGCCAGGTGCGCCGCCGTGGCGCCTCGGGTGAGTCCGAAGATTGCGCCGCGGGCATCCGGATCCCACCAGGGCGCGCCCAGGCCGGTGAAGGCGGGCACCAGGTGCACGCCAGCCGTGTCGGGCACCGAGGCGGCCAGGGCTTCGACATCGGCCGCCGTGCGGATGATGCCCAGGCCATCGCGCAACCACTGCACCACGGCACCGCCCACGAACACGCTGCCTTCCAGGGCAAAGCGCCGGCGTTGCCTGCCCGCGGGCTCGGCGATCGTCCAGGCCGCGGTGCTGAGCAGCCCGGAGGTCGACCGCTGGGGCTGATCGCCGGTGTTCATGAGCAGAAAGCAGCCCGTGCCATAAGTGTTCTTCGCCATGCCAGGC
>JBILSK010000440.1:0-3031 GCA_044372165.1 Burkholderiaceae bacterium
CTGGGAGCACCGGCTGATGCCTGAACTGCTGGAAGTGAAGGGTCTGACCGCCTCGTACGGTCCGACCCAGGTCCTGTTCGATCTCGATTTCAAGCTTGCCGAAGGGCAGATCACCGCCATTCTCGGCGCCAACGGCGCCGGCAAGACCACCACGCTGCGCGCGGTCTGCCAGGCGGTCAAGACGTCAGGCAGCATCCTGCTGGGCGGCCAGCAGGTGATCGGCAAGTCCACCGAGTCGGTGGTGCGCATGGGCGTGGCCCAGGTGCCGGATGGTCGGGGTACGTTCACGGCCCTCACCGTCGAGGAAAATCTGCGCCTGGGCGCCTATGTGCGCCGAGACAAGTCAGGGGTCGCTCGCGACCTGGAGCACGCCTACGAGCGCTTCCCGCGCCTCAAGGAGCGTCGCAACCAGCAGGCCGGCACGCTGTCCGGGGGCGAGCAGCAGATGCTGGCCATCAGCCGTGCGTTGATGCTGCGTCCCAAGTTGCTGCTGCTCGATGAGCCGTCCTTCGGTCTGGCGCCGCTGATCGTCGCCGAGATCTACAAGATGCTCAAGCGCATCAACGACGAGGAAAAGCTCAGCATCCTGCTGGTCGAGCAGAATGCCACCCTGGCGCTGAACCTCGCCCATCACGCCTACTTGCTCGAAACCGGGCGGGTCGTGATTTCCGGGCCGAGCGAGCAGATCAAGAACGATGAAACAATCCGCCGGGTCTACCTCGGCTACTGAGACAAGCGAAGCGACGATGGAAGCCTTCCTGCATCAGATCTTTGCCGGCATTGCCAATGGCGGCATCTATGCGTCGGTGGGGTTGGCCCTGGTGATGATTCACCAGGCCACCCACCACATCAATTTCGCCCAGGGCGAAATGGCCACGTTCAGCACCTTCATTGCCTGGGCACTGATCAACGCCGGCTGGCCTTACTGGGCGGCATTCTTCGCCACGGTCGGGCTGTCCTTCCTGCTGGGCCTGGTCATTCAGCGCACCATTCTCAAGCCGGTGGAAAAGGCGCCGGTGCTCACCAACGTGATCGTGTTCGTCGGTCTGCTGGTGATCTTCAACGCGATGGCGGGCTGGATCTTCGATCACACCATCAAGTCCTTCCCGAGTCCCTTCCCCAAGGGCGCGTTCTTCGACACCAAGTTCTTCTCGGCCCATGAGTTCGGCTCCATCCTCGTGATGCTGTGCGTGCTGGCGGCGCTCTACGCCTTCTTCCGGTTCACCCCGGTCGGCCTGGCGATGCGTGCGGCAGCCCAGAACCCCGAGTCTGCTCGTCTGGTCGGCGTGCGGGTGTCCTGGATGCTGGGCATGGGCTGGGGTCTGGCCGCAGCGATCGGTGCTGTGGCCGGGATGATGGTCGCGCCCATCGTGTTCCTCGATCCCAACATGATGGCCGGCATCCTGCTTTACGGGTTCGCCGCCGCGCTGCTGGGCGGCATCGACAACGCCTGGGGGGCCGTGATCGGCGGCTTCATCGTCGGCGTGCTCGAGAACCTGCTGGGCGCCTATGTGATCGGTACCGAACTCAAGCTGACGGTCGCACTGATCCTGATCGTCGGAACCCTGACCCTCAAACCGGACGGACTGTTCGGCAAAGCCGTGGTGACCCGCGTATGAACGGCCTCAACAAGAAGTGGTGGATCATCGGCCTGCTGGTGCTGATCGCTCTGTGCATCCTGCCGTTCACGGTCAAGAACTTCCGAGTGTTCCAGTTCAACATGGTGATGATCTACGCCATCGCCGTGCTGGGCCTGAACATCCTGACCGGCTACAACGGGCAGATCTCGCTGGGTCACGGCGCGTTCTACGCCATCGGCGCCTACACCGCCGCGATCCTGATGGATCGCGCCGGCATGCCGTACTGGTCGACGCTGCCGTTCGCGGCCGTCCTGTGTTTCGTGTTCGGCTTCCTGATGGGATTCCCAGCCCTGCGTCTGGGTGGGCACTATCTGGCGCTGGCCACCTTTGCGCTCGCACTCGCGGTACCGCAGATGCTCAAGTTCAAGGGCATCGAGCAATGGACCGGCGGGGTGCAGGGCATCGTGCTGTCCAAGCCCGAGCCGCCGTTCGAGCTCAGCATCATGGGCCAACCCTTGTCGGCCGACCGCTGGCTGTATTTCTACCTGCTGCTGGTCTCTGCGATCATGTTCCTGATCGCCTGGCGTTTGCTGCGGGGTCGGGTGGGTCGGGCCCTGGTGGCCATCCGTGATCACCCGATCGCTGCATCTGCCATGGGCATCAACCTGCCGGTGTTCAAGTCGATGACCTTCGGTGTGTCGGCGGCCTTCACCGGTGTGGCGGGTGCGCTGTCGGCGACCGCCGTGGCCTTCGTGTCGCCGGACAGCTTCACTTCCTTCCTGTCGATCACCTTCCTGGTCGGCGTGGTGGTGGGCGGGCTGGCTTCGATCTCCGGGGCCATCTTCGGGGCCATCTTCATCCAGTACGTGCCGAACGTCGCCGACGAGATTTCCAAGTCGGCCCCGTGGGCGATCTACGGCATTTTCCTCATCCTGCTGATGTACCTCATGCCCTCCGGGGTGGCGGGTCTGATCAGCAAGATCGTCGGCCGTCTGCGACCCGCACGGTCGAACTAAATGAACCGGGCTGACCGTCAGTCGGCGGTCCGGTTGTCGCAAACCTGTTGGAGGTAGTACATCTTGAAACGCAAGTTCCTGGCTCTGGTCCTCGCAGGCCTGAGCACCGCAGTGGTCTCCGGTTCCGTCCTCGCGCAGAAGAAATACGACACTGGCGCGACCGACAAGGAAATCAAGATCGGCAACATCATGCCGTACTCGGGTCCGGCATCGGCCTATGGCGCGATCGGCAAGTCGATGGCCGCCTATTTCAACAAGATCAACGCCGAAGGCGGGATCAACGGCCGCCAGATCAAGTTCATTTCGGTCGATGACGGCTACAACCCGGCCCGTACCGTGGAGCAGGCTCGCAAGCTGGTCGAGGAGGAGGAAGTCCTCTTCACGGTCGGCGTCCTGGGCACCCCGCCGAACTCGGCGATCCACAAGTACATGAAC
>JBILSK010000439.1:0-3031 GCA_044372165.1 Burkholderiaceae bacterium
TCGTGAAAACTGGGACCTGATCGTCCTGGACCTGATGATGCCCGGCGAAGACGGGCTCGCCATCGTTCGCCGCCTCAGAGGGGCCAACGATCGAACGCCGATCATCATGCTCACGGCCAAGGGCGACGAGGTCGATCGGATCATCGGCCTCGAGATGGGGGCCGACGACTACCTCGCCAAACCCTTCAACCCGCGCGAACTGCTGGCCCGCATCCACGCGGTGCTGCGCCGCCAACCACCGCCCGAATCCCCGGGCGCGCCGGCCAGCGATATCGGCACGGTCTCGTTCGGTCCCTTCGTCTTCGACCCGGCCCAGCGCACCCTGACACGCGACGGCAGCCCCCTGCCCCTGACCAGCGGGGAGTTTTCAGTGCTGAAGGTCTTTGCCCGTCATCCTCGCCAGCCGCTGTCCCGGGACAAGCTCATGGTCATGGCCCGGGGCCGCGAATACGGGGCCTTCGACCGCAGCCTGGATGTGCAGATTTCTCGCCTGCGCAAGCTGATCGAGCCCGACCACTCGAACCCGCGCTACATCCAGACCGTCTGGGGCGTGGGCTACGTGTTCGTGCCGGACTGAGCCCTTGTTGCACGTGCTGCCTGTCCGCCTGTCGCTCTTCTGGCGCACCTTTGCACTGATCGCGCTCTTGATCGCGGTGAGTCTCGGGGCCTGGCTCGAACTGTTCCGATCGGCCGACATGCAGCCCCGCGCCGAGCGCTACGCGCGCGAGCTGGCCTCGCTGGTCAACCTGACGCGCGCCGGGCTGCTGAGCGCCACCGGCGAGCGGCGCAGCCTCCTGCTGGCCGACCTGGCCCACGAGGAACGCATCCGGGTCATTCCGGCCGAAGCGGGCGACCAGGTCGAGCACTGGCCGGACACCCGCTTCGCGGCACTGGTGGAGGCGCCCTTGCGGAATCGACTCGGCCCGGACACGCGGCTCGCCGGCAAGGTCAATGGCACGGAGGGCCTGTGGATCGGTTTCGAGATCGACTCCGACCCCTACTGGCTGCTGGTCGATCCGCAACGCATGCGACGGCAATCCGGTCGCATCTGGCTCGGCTGGTTTGCCATCGCACTGGTCTTGTCGGTGGCCGGCGCCATCGCGATCAGCCGGATCATCAATCGCCCCCTGTCGATCCTCGCGCATGCCATCGATCGGGTCTCGCGGGGGGAACGTCCGCCGGCTCTGCCCGATCGCGGACCGCAGGAGCTGGCAGCCCTCAACCAGCGCTTCAGCCGCATGTCCGATGACCTGGCCGCGCTTGAGCAGGACCGGGCCGAAGCCTTGGCCGGCATCTCCCATGACATCCGCACACCGCTCACGCGCCTGCGCATGGAGATCGAAATGGCCGGCGTGGATGCGGTCACTCGGGCCTCGATGGCCGAGGAGATCGATCGAATCGACAGCATCGTGCGCCAGTTCGTCGATTTCGCCCGGACCGGACCCGCCGAGGATGTGAGCCAGATCGACGTTGCTCGCGCCATTCAGTCCGTGGTCGACGCTTTCAGGCACGCACCCGATGTCGGCCAACTGGATATCACCGTCACGGTTGCGCCAGGGACCAGCTGGCGAGGCTCGGCCACCACACTGGATCGCGCACTGGCCAATCTGGTCGAAAATGCCAGTCGCTACGCGGTTCAAGCCGATGGACGCACCCGGATCGAGATCGAGGCACGCCGTGAGCCGGGCGGGCTGCTCATCACCGTCCGAGACCACGGTCCGGGGGTTGCCCCCGATCAACTGGAGCGCCTGCTCAGGCCGTTCACCCGCGCCGATGTCGAACGCAACCGACACGGCGGCTCCGGCCTGGGACTGGCGATCGTCACTCGGCTGGCGCGCCGACAAGGCGGCGACTTGAACCTGGATCTGCCGGACGGAGGCGGGCTGCGCGCCATCTTGCGTCTGCCCGACGCACCGGCAACGCCGCTTCTCCCCGCCCAGGCGACGCCCGCCCGGCAAGCGAGCGCATAACATCGATCCGTCGGGCTCGCTCGATAGAGGGCATCAATCGAAGGGATATCAACGATCAATTGGCGCTTGCCGTCAGGGGTCGCCTATCATTCGTCCGTCCGTTGTACTGGACAAAAGAACTTCCCGCAGTATTTCGTCGAACCACGACACTGGAGATCACGATGCCCGCCCTGAAAGGCACCAAGACTCACGACAACCTCAAGGCGGCGTTCGCCGGCGAGAGCCAAGCCAACCGCCGTTACCTGTACTTCGCAAACAAGGCTGACGTCGAAGGCCAGACCGAAGTCGCTGCGCTGTTCCGTTCGACCGCCGAGGGCGAGACCGGCCACGCACACGGCCACCTCGATTACCTGGCAGAAGTGGGCGATCCGGCCACCGACCTGCCGATCGGCTCGTCGTCGAACAACCTGAAGTCGGCTGTTGCTGGCGAAACGCACGAGTACACCGACATGTACCCGGGCATGGCCAAGACGGCACGCGACGAAGGCTTCGACGAAATCGCCGACTGGTTCGAGACTCTGGCCAAGGCCGAGCGTTCGCACGCGAACAAGTTCGCCAAGGCCCTCGAGGCGCTTGCAGCCTGATCGGGCAGCCACGCTCCTGACTGTCTGACGACAGCCCGGGGCGCCGCGATCGGGGAGCCTGCGGGCTCCCCTTTTTCCTCCCGCAGCGGCTTGCGTCCCCCTCGCCCGCTGCCGTCGCAAGGCGATCGACCGATCGCCCTGGACACGAAACCGACCCCACAGAGACACGCCATGTCCGCACGCGAAGGATCCCTCGAAGCCCCCACCCGCCATCCGATCGACTGGCGCAATCCGGAGTTCTTCAACGAGACCGCTGCGCTGGACGAGATGGAGCGCGTCTTCGACATCTGCCATGGATGCCGCCGCTGCGTCAGCCTGTGCAACGCCTTTCCGACGCTGTTTGACCTGGTCGACGAAAGTTCGACCGGCGAAGTCGACGGTGTCGATCGCGCCGACTACTGGAAAGTGGTCGATCAGTGCTACCTGTGCGACGTCTGCTACCTCACCAAGTGTCCCTACGTCCCGCCGCACCCCTGG
>JBILSK010000441.1:0-3022 GCA_044372165.1 Burkholderiaceae bacterium
CTTGCCGCGATGTTCAAGCACGAGACCAACACGTTCTCGCCCGTTCCCACACCCACCGAGCGCTTCTTCGGCTATCGGCCGACGCTGTTGACCGGCCAGGCGGCCATTGACGCGCATCGCGGCACCGGAAGCGGATTGGGCGGCTTCATCGCGGTGGCCGACGCCGTCGGCGCCGAGATCACCGTGGCGATCGCCGGCGAAGCCAGCCCCAGTGGCCTGGTCGAGGACGAGGCTTTCGATCGCATTGGCGGCGCCATCCTGGAGCAGGTGCGACAAGGTGGCTGGGACGGCATCCTGCTCGATCTGCACGGCGCCATGGTCACCCGCAGTCATGAAGACGGCGAGGGCGAGCTGCTGCGGCGCATCCGCGCCATCGATCCGAACACCCCGATCGGCGTGAACCTGGACATGCACGCCAACATCTATGACGACATCGTGCGGCTGTCCACGGTGGTCACCGGCTATCACACCTATCCGCACGTCGATGTGCGCGAAATGGGCGAGCTGTGCGCAAACGTCATCGTTCGTACCATTCGGGGCGAAGTGAAGCCGGTCATGCGCTGGGGCAACAAGCCGATGCTGCCGCACGTCATGCGCCAGGGCACGCATGCCGAGCCGAACCGCTCGCTGCAGGCCGCTTGTGTGGCCGCGGAACGCGAGGGCCGTGCGCTCGCCTGCTCGGTGTTCGTCGGATTTCCCCACGCAGACATTCGTGAAGCCGGCTTGTCGAGCGTGGTCTGCACCGACGGCAATGTGGCGCAGGCCGAATCGATTCGCGACACCCTGCTCGAGCAGGCCTGGGCCGCGCGCAAGGACTTCGTCTACCGCAGCGACCCGCTGGCCGAATCGGTGGGCCGGGCACGGCAGCTCGCCGACGCCCCGTCGAACGGGCGCACCGGCCCGATCGTGATGCTGGACCACTGTGACAACGTGGCCTCGGGCGGCACCATGGACACCACGGCGGTGCTGGCCGAGGTGCTGCGCCAGGGCCTCACCGACGCGATGTTCTACGCCATCCATGACCCCGAGGCGGTGCAGCAGGCCATCGCCGCCGGGGTGGGCAACACCGTGACGCTCAAGATCGGTGGCAAGGCACCCATGCCCTCGATCGGCGCACCGGCCACGCCGCTTGAGGTCACCGGCACGGTCAAGCGCATCACCGACGGCCAGTACACCTTGCGCGGCCCGATGGGCGCAGGCGGTGTGGCCCGCAACGGCCCGACCGTGGTGCTGCAAGTGGGCGGCGTGGAGATCGTGATCATCACCTACTACCAGGAGCCCTCGGATCTGGAGTGCTTCTACTCGGTGGGCATCGACCCGACCCGCAAGCGCTTCGTGATCATCAAGAGCCGAGTGCACTGGCGCGCGGGCCTGGGCAACCTGGCGCGTGAGGTGGTCGAGTGCGCGGGCGTGGGCGTCACCACCTCCGACTATTCGCTGCTCAAGTTCGAGAAGGTGCGTCGTCCGGTCTTTCCGCTGGACAACATCTGATCGACCGCATCACACAGGACATCGCATCATGAATGCAGGCAGTCACGAGTTTCTCGCCCAGGACCGCGTCATCTGGGGCAAGCCCGCCGCGCAGGCGGTGGTCGAAGAGGCCGATCGACGGGGCGCCAAGCGCGTCTTCATCGTCACCTCGAAGACGCTCAATCGCACCACCGATGCAGTGGCCGCCATCGTGCGGGCGCTGGGTGCGCGCCATGTGGGCACCTTCGACGAGTGCGTCGAGCACACGCCGCGCCCCAGCGTGATTGCCGCGGCGAATGCGGCGCGTGCGGCCGCGCCCGACCTGGTGGTGACGGTGGGCGGCGGCACCGCGATCGACACGGCCAAGGTGATGCTGATTGCGCTCACGCACGATGTGCACACCGCAGAGGGCCTGAGCGACTGGCACCTGAAGCTCAATGCCGATGGCTCGCGTCACGTGCCGGCCGTGGGCGTGCCACCGTGCCGGCAGATCGTGGTGAGCACCACGCTGGGCGCGGCCGAATTCTCCGATCTGGGCGGATGCACTGATCCAGTGAGAAAGGTGAAGGATGCCTACACCGGGCGCTTCATCGGCGCGGCTGCCGTCATTCTCGATCCGGCGATCACTCTGCACACGCCGGCCTGGTTGTGGCTGTCGACAGCGGTGCGCGGCGTGGACCATGCAGTCGAAGGGCTGTGTTCAGTCGCGCCGTCGCCGTTGATCGATGCCACCTCGCTGCAGGCCCTGCATCTGTTCGGTCAGGCGCTGCCGGTGCTGTCGAAGTCTCCGGACGATCTGGATGCGCGGCTGATGTGCCTGCAAGCCGCCTGGATGGCCGGCTTCGGGATCATGCGAGTGCCCTATGGGGCCAGCCACGGCATCGGCCACAGCCTGGGGGCGGTGACCGGCATCAGCCATGGCTACACCTCCTGCATCATGCTGCCGCATGTGATGCGCTTCAATCTGGAAAAGACGGCGGCACAGCAGGCGCGCATCGCGCAGGCGATGAATGCCGACGACGGCGATGCCGCGGGCGCGGTGGCGCGGCTGATCGCTGCGCTGGGCATGCCCACGCGCCTGCGGGATCAGGGGGTGACGGCCGATCAGTTCGAGGCTATCGCGCGGGGAGCGATGGAGAACATGTGGGTGCGCAGCAACCCCCGACCGATCACGGCACCCGCAGAGGTCATCGGATTGCTCGAGTCGGCGTGGTGACGCGGCGCAGGGACGGCAGTTTGTCCACTGCGCTCCGGGCGCGCTGCGTCGATTGCCGCAGCGCGCTCACCCCGGTCAGTTCACCGCGCGCGTGGCGCCGCCCCAGTAGCGCGCGCGGATCGCCTTCTTGTCGGGCTTGCCCAGGCCGGTGACCGGCAGGGCGTCGATGAAGTCGACCGACTTGGGCGCCTGGACCACGCCCTTGGCATCGCGCACCAGCGCGATCAACGCTTCGGCGTTGGGTGTGGCGCCAGGCTTGAGCACCACCACCGCCTTGACGGCCTCGCCCCACTTGGGGTCGGGCACCCCGATGACCGCAGCAGCTGCGACATCGGG
>JBILSK010000442.1:0-3013 GCA_044372165.1 Burkholderiaceae bacterium
CTGGGCCTCGCGGCGCAGGCAGTGTGCGTCGCGATTCTGCTCAAGCCCCTGTTTGCCTGGCGCATGCTGCAGGACGAGGTGCGTGCGGTCGAGGCGGCGCTGCAGGACTCGCTCGAGGCCGGGCGCACGCGGCTGTCCTGGCTGTGCAGCCGACCGGTCGCCGAACTCGACGCCAGCGAAGTCCGCGAGACCGCCATCGAGACCCTGGCCGAGAACCTGAACGATTCGGTGGTGGCACCGCTTTTCTGGTTTGCGCTGGCAGGCCTGCCGGGTGCCGCGCTCTATCGCTTTGCCAACACGGCGGATGCCATGTGGGGCTATCGGGGCGAGCGCGGCGGGCGCGACTGGACCTTCGCCGGACGCTGCGCGGCGCGCGCCGACGATGTCCTGTCCTGGATCCCCGCACGCCTGACCGCGCTTCTGCTCGCTGCAGCCGGAGGGCCGAATCCGGGTCGCGTCGAGTGGTCGGACCTGCGCCGTGAGGCGGGCCTCACGCCCTCGCCCAACAGCGGCTGGCCGATGGCCGCGATGGCACTGAGCCTGGACATTCGACTGGGCAAGCCCGGGGTCTATCGCCTCAATGCGGCCGGTCACACGCCGCAGACCAGCGACGTGCAACAGGCCTGCGCCACGGCCAAGCGGGCGGTCGCGGGCATCGCGCTGATCGCTGCAGCGGTCGGACTGGCCCTGCTTGCTTGGCACGGGAACCAGGCATGACCGCGCCTCAACCGAGTGCGCACCCGTCGGCGCAAGAAGCGGCCATCGTCCATGGCGGGCCCGATGGCCTGGGCAACCCGGCCCATGATTTCTCGACCAACTGCAATGCGACCGGCCCCTGCCCCATCGCCTTGGCCGCGGTACACGCCGCCGATCCCACCCGCTATCCCGACCCAAGCTACCAGGCCCTCATCGCACGGCTGGCCGACTGGCACCAGGTGGATCCGAGCCGCATCGTGCTGGCCGCCAGCGGCAGCGACTTCATCACGCGCATCACCACGCTGCAGGCGCACTCGCCGCTCGCATCGGAGCGCCGCGGGGACGTCTGGATCCCGGCTCATGCCTATGGCGACTACGCTCGAGCCGCCGCGAACTGGGGCGTGAGGCAGACCGCGCACTCCGAACAGGCCGGATTGCTGTGGGCCTGCGACCCCTCCAGTCCGCTGGGGCAGGCCCAGGCGGATCTGTCCGCACTGGCGGATCGACTCGATGCAGACCACCAGCGCGCCGTGCTGGACCTGGCTTATGCGCCGCTGCGCCTGTCCGGCGCGCTGGCATTGAGCGCGGCGCAGTGCGATCGATTCTGGCAGCTGCACACGCCCAACAAGGCACTGGGCCTGGCCGGCGTGCGAGCAGCCTGCGCCATCGCACCCGACACGCCGCGGGGCCGCGAGGACGCACGCCTGCTGCGCGCCCGCGCGCCGTCCTGGGTGCTGGGCGCCCACGGTGTCGCCCTGCTGCACGCCTGGACCGAGGCGTCCGTCCAGGCCTGGCTCGCCGACAGCCTGCCGACCCTGCGTCGCTGGAAAGCGCGACAACAGGCCCTGTGTGCCTCAGTGGGCTGGCAGGTCGAACCTTCGGACAGCGCCTTCTTCTGCGCCCGCCCTCCTGCTGACATCGCCCTGCCGGGACTGCTGCGCCACCTGCGCGAACGCGACATCAAGCTGCGCGACACCACCTCCTTCGGGCTGCCGGGCGCGGTCCGTCTGGGCGTGCTGCCGCCGACCTCCCAGGATGCGCTGATCGCGGCATGCGGCGACTGGAGGCAGGCTCAGGGCCTGTCCACACCCTCGGCCAAGACATCATGAAGCGACCTTCGAACGACCTGCCGAGCGGTGCGCGCTGCGTGATGGTGCTGGGCACCACCAGCGGCGCGGGCAAGAGCTGGGTGACCACCGCCCTGTGCCGACACTGGGCTCGGCAAGGCCTGCGTGTGGCGCCCTTCAAGGCGCAGAACATGAGCAACAACGCCCGCGTGGTGATCGGTGGCGAGATCGGCGCCGCGCAATATTTCCAGGCCCGCGCGGCGATGCGTGAGCCCGACGTTCGGATGAACCCGGTGCTGCTCAAGCCCGAGGCCGATACCCGCAGCCAGGTGGTCCTGATGGGACACGTCAACGCGCGCCTGTCCGCCCTGCCCTGGCGCGAGCGCAGCGCCGAGGTCTGGCCGGTGGTGACGCAAGCCCTGGACGCCCTGCGCGCCGAAAACGACCTGGTGGTCATCGAGGGCGCGGGGTCGCCCGCCGAGATCAACCTGCATGCCAGCGACATCGTGAACATGCGCGTCGCCCGCCATGCGCAGGCGCGCTGCCTGCTGGTGACCGACATCGACCGCGGCGGCGCCTTCGCGCATCTCTATGGCACCTGGGCGCTGCTGCCCCCCGAGGAGCGTGCCCTGCTGAAAGGCTTCGTGCTCAATCGCTTTCGCGGCGACCCGGCCCTGCTGGCCCCCGCGCCCGAGCAGTTGCAGGCGCTGACCGGCGTGCCGATGGTGGGCACGCTGCCAATGTGGTGGCATCACGGCCTGCCCGAAGAAGACGGGGTATTCGATGACCGCACTCAGGCCGCCGGCGCCGTGCGCCTGAGGATTGCGGTGATCGCCTATCCGCGGGCCAGCAACCTCGACGAATTTCAGCCCCTGCGCAACCTGGACGGCGTGCGCCTGGTCTGGGCCCGCAGTCCGGCCGATTGCGTCGACGCCGACTGGATCGTGCTGCCCGGCTCCAAGCACACCAGTGCCGATCTGGCCTGGCTGCGCGCACGCGGCTTTGCCGGCCCGATCGCGGCGCATGCGGCACGCGGTGCCGCGGTGCTGGGAATCTGTGGCGGCTTGCAGATGCTCGGTGAAGCGCTGATCGATCCCCACGGCATCGATGGCAATGGCCCCGGGCTGGGCCTGCTGCCGCTGGTGACGCAGTTCGAGCGCGACAAGCTGGTGCAACGCAGCCAGGCCCGCTTCGCCTCGACGGCCTCCGTGTGGCAGCCGCTGTCGGGTCTGCCGGTCGGCGGCTACGAG
>JBILSK010000443.1:0-3007 GCA_044372165.1 Burkholderiaceae bacterium
CTTCACCGACAGCGCCGCCGACAAGGTGCGCCAACTGATCGAGGAAGAAGGCAACGCCGAACTCAAACTGCGCGTCTTTGTGCAGGGAGGCGGCTGTTCGGGCTTCCAGTACGGGTTCACCTTCGACGAAGAGACTGGCGAAGACGATACCGTGATGGAAAAGAATGGTGTGACGCTGCTGGTCGACGCCATGAGCTACCAGTACCTGGTCGGGGCCGAGATCGACTACAAGGACGGTCTCGAAGGTGCACAGTTCGTAATCAAGAACCCCAACGCCACGACCACCTGCGGCTGCGGCTCGTCCTTTTCGGCCTGAGCATCGGCTTCTGTGCCCGCCCGCCCGTTCGATCAGCGCGGGACGGGTGAGTAGACGGCACCGAGCACACGGGGTCCACGGGCCCCGGTGACTGCGGGCAGGTTGGCTGCACGTTGTGCCAGCCTCTCTCTGGCCAACCAGGCAAAAGCAACGGCTTCGACCGCTTCCGGGTCTATCCCCACTGCAGCCGTGTCGGTGACCGCTATACCTGGCAAGCGGGCTGCGATGCGGCTCATCAAGTAAGCGTTGCGTGCGCCGCCGCCACAGACTCTGCATTCCTGGGCATCGAAGTCCAGGCAGGCCTGGGCAATCGTCGCTGCGGTCAGTTCGGCCAGCGTGGCCTGGATGTTCTGCGAGGGCGCGTCAAGACCGGCCAGCGCACGGGCCAGCCAGTTCGGCGAAAACAGGTCTCGACCCGTGCTCTTGGGTGCGGGCAGCGAGAAGTAGGGTTCCTGCAGCAGACGCGCCAGCAGTTCGGGCAGCAGCACGCCGCTTGCAGCCCAGTCGCCGTTGCGATCATAGGCACGACCGGTGTGGCGCTCGCACCAGGCGTCCATCAGCAGGTTGCCCGGCCCGGTATCGAATCCGGTCACCGAACCGCCTCCGGCGGGAAGCAGGCTGACGTTGGCGATGCCACCGATGTTCACGACCGCCCGGCGACGTGTGGCCGAGGCAAAGGCCAGGGCATGAAAGGCAGGGACCAGCGGGGCGCCCTGTCCGCCCGCGGCGACATCCGCGGTTCGGAAATCGACCACGGCCGTGCAGCCGGTGCGCTCGGCCAGTCGAGCGCCGTCAATCAGCTGGAGTGTGTAGCCGAGCTCAGGACGGTGGCGAACGGTCTGGCCATGGGCGCCCAGGGCACGGACGGGCGTGCGTCCCGCCACCGAGAGCAGCTCCAACGTGACGTCTGCATACAGATCCGTGAGGGCGACTGCAGCCTGGGCGGCGCGGGCCAATTCATCCGGCCCGGGCTGCTGAAGCGAGAGCAATTCCCGACGCAGGTCTGCGGGCATGGGCCGAGAGGCAAAGGCTTCCGTGCGCAGCGCGCTACCGGGTGTATCGTCCTGAAAGCGCACCAGAACACCATCGACCGCATCGACGCTGGTCCCTGACATCAGACCGATGAACACGCGCCAGTCTCCTTGCGGTCGATCGAGCCGATCGGCTAACCGGCTCGGTGGGTGCTTCTGTTGCGGGTCTGCTTATTCGAATCGGGCGGCAAGCTGGGTGTCGAGCACACCAAACCGGCTGCGGTGAACTGCGGCTTGCTGCACGAAGCGCGCGCGCTCTGCGCCCTGGAGCGTGCGGGCGGGTGTGGCCGCCACGGCCGCCAGCGGGTCGACGTTCTCGCCATCGACCAGGAATTCGAAGTGCAGGTGCGGACCGGTGGTCCAGCCGGTCATGCCGACTTCGCCCACGGAGTCGCCCTGACGCACGCTGCTGCCCACTTTCAGGCCATCGGCGAAGTCATTCAGGTGAGCGTAGAGGGTTGTCTGCTTGTTGCCGTGCTTGACGATCACCACATTGCCATAGCCACGCTGCTGGCCGACGAAATCGACCACGCCGTCTGCGACGCTGCGAACCTTGGTGCCGACGGGCGCTGCGAAATCGACGCCCTTGTGCGCACGCCAATCGCGAAACACCGGGTGCAGGCGGCCTTCGGGTGCAAAGTTCGAACTCACCCGAGTGAACTCGATGGGTGAGGCGAGAAAGGCGCGATTGAGGTTCTTGCCTTCGAAGGTGTAGTAGTCGCCAGAGCCGTCGCCGCGGTCGAACCAGATGGCTTCGAGCTTGCGCTGACCGCCGCGGAACTGGACAGCCAGAATTCGCCCTGCCATGGCGGGCTCGAGGCTGCCCGCTTCACGCAGGGTTTCGTACACCACCCGAAGGCGGTCGCCTGCACGAACATCGCGCAGGTTGACGTCCTCGCCGAAGATGTCGGCCATGCGGACCAGAACGTTGTCGGGAATGTCAGCGGCGTCGAGCGACTCGACCAGGCTGCGGCCGATGAGCGCGCTGCGCGTCTCGATCGAACGTTCTGCCGGAACGGGTTCATCGAAGGCAACCAGCTTGCCGGCCTGGCGGGCAATCACCAGACGCCGTCCCAGGCCATTCGGGTCGTTCGCGCTCAACCGGTAAGTCAGGCGTTCGATGGACTTCTCTGCATCCAGGACCACCGATACCGTGCGTCCGGCGCGCAGCTCAAGCAGGCCTCGTGCGTAGGGATCGGTGCGAACAAACGCAGCAAACTCGGCGTCGTCGACCCCCAGGCGCGTCATCAAGGATGACAGCGATTCGCCGCGACGAATCCGTTCCTGCTGGATCAGCGCTCCTTGAGCCTGAACCACCTCCGGCGACATGCGGACGGCTTCCGTCAGCGACTGGCTGGTCGGAATCTCCGGCGCGGCAAGCGGCGCCACGCCAAATGCCGTCACGGCAGCCAGCGAAAACACAGCTCCCACGACCCACGCGAGGGTCTTCACCTTGACCTGTACCATGCGCGAATTCAATCCTGTTCGATCTGGGGCGACGGGCACCCAGGGCCTGCTCCGGCCGTGCTGGTTGGGGCAGTCAGCGCATCGCGGCCTGCTGGCCACTCGTTGCGCCTCGATGCTGACAGTGCAAGTGCAATTCAGTCGGTCCGCGACACCAATGGGTACGTGCCGACACGCTAAAATCCGCGCCTCGTCC
>JBILSK010000444.1:0-3003 GCA_044372165.1 Burkholderiaceae bacterium
CGCCATACATCAGCAGCGCCTCCAGCATGACCGAGGCGAGCACCACCCGAGCCCAGGTGGGGCGGGCGATGACGGCATAGGCTTTCAGGAGCGACACCGGACCCAGTGCCGTACTTGCCGCTCCCGCCGCACTGGCCCCAGCCGATTCGCCGTAGGCGCCCGCGTCGGACGGCGTTGCTGCAGCCCCGGGCGTGGCACCGGCCCGAGTATCGACCTTCATGCGCACGGCAACCACTGCAAACGCCGCGGCCAGGGCGACGAAGGCCCAGCGCCACCCGACCGTATCGACGAACACGCCGCCCACCAGCTGCCCGGACATGACGCCCAGCAACCCGCCGCTCATGACCCGAGCCAGCACATGCTGGCGCTCGTCATAGTCGATCTCGTCGCCAATCCAGGCAAAGGCCACCGGGATGATGGCGCCGCCGACCCCGCCGGCCAGCGCCCGCCCCGCAATCAGCCAACCCAGGTCCGGGGCGAGCGCGCAGGCGAGCGAGGCCAATGCAGCCAGCGCGATGGCCAGACGGATCACCCGGAACTTGCCGAAGCGGTCACCCAGGGGGCCGATCAGCAGCTGCAGCAGGCCATAGGTGGCCGCGAAAGCGGTTCCGACGTTGGCGACCACGGGCAGGCCGACGGAAAACTCTTCGGCGAGGCGCGGCAGCATGGGGTCGCACACGCGCATGGCTGCACTGCTGGCAAAGGCGCCAGCGGTCATCAAACCGATCACCCGGCGGGTGGAACGGGCATCCAGCGGGGCGAGCGGGGCGCTCATCGGGACCGGAGCCCTCTGCCCCGTGCGGGCACGCGGCCCGGTTGCCACGCCATCACTGTTTCCACGCCAAACCCCGAGCCCGATCTCCGACAAGCCTTCGAGCCTAACACGCGCTGCAGGCCGCACGTCCTGGGTTAACCTGCCGTCTGACGCAGCCCCTGCGACCCACCCCACACACGCGGAGACCTTCCCATGCTGACCCAGGTAATCGGGCTTGATCATGCCGTCATTGCTGTGCGCGACCTCGATGCCGCCGCCGAAGGCTGGCGCCGGCTCGGCTTCACCCTGTCGCCACGCGGCACCCACAGCGCCCACATGGGCACCGGCAATTACACCTTGATGCTGGGCGAGGACTACCTGGAGCTGCTGGGCGTGATTGCCGATACGCCGCGCAATGCGCCCATGCGCGACTATCTGGCCCGACGCGAAGGCATCGAGAAATCGGCCTTCACTGCCCGCGATGCCGCAGCCGGCTCGGCCGAGGTGCGTGCGCTGGGGATCGCGGCGTCCGACCCGGTGGACTTCGAGCGACCCGTGACCCTGGATGACGGCACGCTCACGCAGGCGCGCTTCACCACCTTCAACTGGCCGCCCGAGGAGCGTCCCGGCGACATGCGGCTGTTCGCCTGCCAGCATCACACGCGCCCGGCGGTCTGGCTGCCGTCCTTGACGCGTCATGCCAACACCGCGAATGCCATCGTGCGCATCGAGCTGCTGGCCCGCGATCCGCAGGCCAGCGCCCAGCACCTGGCGCGGCTGACCGATCGCAGCCCGCTCGCCGAGGCGGACGGCGCGTGGCGGGTGCCGACCGGGCCCGGTCGCGGCGATTTCGTCTTCCTGTCGCGCACGGTGCTGGCGGCTCGTCATCCCGGGGTTGATGTGAGCGCGCTGCCCGACGAAGGCAGCGCGGCCCTCGTGCTGCGGGTCGCCGACCTGGATCAGGCCCGCCGTGCGCTGCAAGCAGTGCCGGTGATCGAATCAGCCGGGCAGCTGGTCGTGCCTGCGGCCCAGGCCAATGGCCAGTTGCTGGTGCTGACCCGCTCATGAAGGCGCTGCGCATCGACCGAAGCCGGCGGCTGCGCGACGACCCCGGCACGGGTCACAACCGTTGGCATCCGGACATCGCCCCGATCCTGGAGGTCGATCCCGGCGAAGACGTGATCTTCGAGACACGGGATGCCTCGGACGGCCAGGTGAAGGACGGCATGAGCTTCGACGATCTGGCGAACCATGATCGGAAGGTCGGTCATCCGCTCACCGGGCCGGTCTTCGTTCGCGGTGCGAAGCCGGGCGACATCCTCGAGGTCGAGTTCGTCGATCTGGTGGCGCAGCCCTACGGCTACACGGTGATCCGGCCGGGCGCGGGCTTTCTGCGCGATGTGTTCGAATCGCGCTTCCTGGCCCACTGGCATGTCGAGGACGGTTTTGCCCGTTCGCCTCAGATTCCGGGCGTGCGCATCCCCGAGGGCGTATTCATGGGCACCGCAGGCGTCGCCCCTTCGCACGCCCAGATGGCCGAGTGGACGGCCCGCGAGGCCGACCTGGTGCGGCGCGGCGGCATGGCCCTGCTGCCCGATCCCCAGGATGCGGTGCCAGCCATCGAACCGATCGCCAGCACGGGTCTGCGCACCATGCCGCCGCGTGAAAATGGCGGCAATGCCGACATCCGGCAACTGACCCGCGGCGCCAAGCTGCAGCTGGCGGTCAATGTGGAGGGCGCGCTGTTTTCCCTGGGCGACGCACACTACGCGCAGGGCGACTCGGAATGCTGCATCACGGCCATCGAGATCGGGGCGACCGCCACCGTGCGTTTTCGCCTGCTGCCGGGCGAGGCCCTGCGTCGGCGCACGCGCTTTCCGCGCTTCTCTCACCCCGGCTACTTCATGCCGCCGCAGTGGGCGGCCCCGCACAATTTCATCGCCACCATGGGCCTGCCGATCCGGGCCGACGGCACGCAGGAGGGCGAGGATCTGACGCTGGCGGCACGCAATGCGGTGCTGGAAATGATCGAGCTGCTGCGCGAGCGGGGCTTCAGCCGCGATCAGGCCTATGTAATCTGTTCGCTGGCCGTGGACCTGCGCATCAGCAACGTGGTGGACCTGCCGAACGTGACGGTCAGTGCCCTCCTGCCGGAGGCCATCTTCGGATAAGGGTTAGCATAGCGGATGGCCGCCCCCACACCCTCCCCTGCCGCCGCCGCCCCCGGCGCCTCCTTTGCCGAACTCGGT
>JBILSK010000445.1:0-2996 GCA_044372165.1 Burkholderiaceae bacterium
GTCGAGATCTTCCATTGGCGAAGCGGTGCCTGGCGAGACCGCGACGGGGTCATGCGCATGGATGAAGACGAGGTCGAACGGCGCTGCGAGGCCACACTGTCCGACCCCGGCGAACTCGAGCAGATCATGCGGCGCATGATGCGACCCCGCGCACCACGCGGCACCTTTGGCGGTGGCTGCATCGACACGACACGGGAGTTTTCACGCTGGATCCATCCGGACACCTGCGACATCGCCTTGCCGGGCCATTGACCCGACCTCCTGCAGCACCCTTGACCGAAGGACCCCGTTCCATGGCAGACACGCTCGACGCAGCAAAGAAGAAAAAGACCGGCAAGGACAAGGCATCACGCAAGAAGTCGGGCAGCAAGGCGGAGAAATCGGATGGTGCATCGAGCAAGCGACTGTCCCGCCAGACCTACGAAGCAGCGCTGGAGCCGCTCGAGCTGGAACTGAACCGGATGGCGCGCTGGGTGCAGCAGACCCGGCGCCGGGTGGTGGTGATCTTCGAGGGCCGCGATACCGCGGGCAAGGGCGGCGTGATCAGCGCGATCAACGCTCCGCTCAACCCTCGTCAGGTGCATGTGGTCGCCCTTCCCAAGCCCAGCGAAGCGGAACGCACCCAGTGGTATTTCCAGCGCTATGTCGAGCACCTGCCAGCCGCCGGCGAGATCGTCCTGTTCGATCGCAGCTGGTACAACCGGGCCGGCGTGGAAAAGGTGATGGGCTTTTGCAGCGATGCCGAGTACCGGCGCTTCCTGCAGCAGGCACCGGCCTTCGAGAAACTGCTGGTCGATGACGGGATCGTGCTGCTCAAGTACTGGCTCACCGTGGATCAGGCGCAGCAGGAAGCCCGCTTCCAGGAGCGCCTGGACGACCCGCTCAAGCGCTGGAAGCTCTCGCCGATCGACCTGCAATCACGCGAGCACTATCGGGAGTACGGGAAGGCCCGCGACGCCATGTTGAAGGCCACTCACACTCGCCACGCGCCCTGGACCCTGGTCGACTTCAACGACCAGCGACTCGGTCGGCTCACCCTGATCCGGCATCTGCTCGACAAGGTGCCCGAGGTCGAGGTGCCCCAGGAGACCGTGGTCTTCCCGGAACTCACCCATGCGCCCCTGACCGAATCCTTTGGCGGCCCGGTCAAGCCGATCCGTCCGTTCAAGATTGCGAGCTGAGGCCTCGCTGCTCGGGCGTCAATCGTCCGAGCCGAGGTGGCGTCGTGCAGCCCGTGCCAGCTTGGCATCGAAGGTCACCAACGGTGCCTTCAGATCGGCCGCCAGCCACAGGTAGGCGGCATCGCGCACGCTGATCCGGTAGCTCAATCCCAGCCCGACCAGAGCCATGGGGTCGACTGCCACGCGCTCCAGGGCCAATTGCCGGTAATCGGCCAGGCCCTGCGCCGCGACCTCCCCCAGTCCTTCGCGTGCCTTGGCCAGACCGACGCTGGCAATTTCCACATCGGCCCATTGGGGCGCGCACAAGGCCATGCCGGCCAGGGCCTTCACTGCAGCCGTGCGCTCCGGTTCATCGAACAGCACGGCCGCCAGCACGCCGGCATCGACCACCACCGGTCGACGCATGCGCAGCGACGCGCCGGGCTCGGCCGTCCAGACGCGGCGCATCAGGTGGCATCCCGCTCGGCGCGCAGGCGCCGCGAGGCGCTTGGGCCGGCACGCACCGGCTTGGGATGCCGCGCGAGATGCTCCCGGGCAATCTGCTCGATCGCCTTCAGGCCAGGCTGAGGCAGCGCCCCGCTCAACGACAGCGGACGCGATGCCGGCCTGGACAAAGCACTGTCGCCGGTGGCCAGTGCCGCCGCCTCGACCACCAGCGCCATGAGCTCGCCCTGCAGCGAACGGTGATGGCGTCGGGCGCGCTGGCGAAGCGCTTCGGCGACCTCCTCGGGAACGTCCTTGATCGACAGGGTCGGCATGGGTGCGGCACCTCGGCAACGCTGGGCCCGTCCGGGCAGTGGTTCCATTATGGCGCCAGATCGGAACCGTTGCGCCAGACCGCATCGCCGCAAAGACTGGCCACTGCAACCAGGAGTTCGCCATGTCCATCGATGCCTCGTCCGTCGCCCATGCGTCCAGCGCCCCGATCACGCTGCGGCAAGCCAAGAAACTGATCCAGGCCATGGCCCACGACCAGAGCTTCCTGCTGCTGGCGCCGCCAGGCGTGGGCAAGTCCGACATCGTGTTCGAGGCCGCCCGCGAAGCGGGGCTGCCGTGCCGCTCGCTGCTGGGCACGCAGATCGCCCCCGAGGATGTGAGCGGCGTGCCGCGCATCGTCGGCGAACGCTCGGTCTTCTGTCCGCCTCGCGCGCTGCTGCCGGAGGACGGCTCGCCCTTCTGCCTGTTCCTGGACGAATTGCCCGCCTGCGCACCGGACGTCCAGAAGGCCTTCTACTCGCTGCTGCTGGAACGCCGGATCGGTGAATTCGCCCTGCCGCGAGGCACCTGGGTGGTGGCCGCCGGCAACCGGGTCCAGGACCGCGCCCTGGTGCGTTCGATGAGCTCGGCGCTGGTGAACCGGGTCACGCTGCTGCACATCCGGGTGGACACCGACGAGTGGCTGCACTGGGCCGCCACCCACGGCGTGCGGCCCGAGATCCGTCGCTTCATCGCCTCCATGCCCGAGGCGCTGACGCGGGGCGTGCCCGAAGATCCGGTTCCGTTTTCGACGCCACGCGCCTGGGCGGCGCTGTCCCGATCCCTCGATCTGGCCGAATCGAACGGCGTACTCAATGCCGAGACGCGCCGCGCGCTGGCTTTCGGCAGGCTCTCACCGGAGGACGCCGCCATGTTCTGCGCCCTCGCAGAGGAGTCGGTGACGCCGCTGCGCGATCTGGCGGACTACCTGCGCGAGCCGCACACCCTGCCCAGCGGCGAATCGGGCCGCTGGTTCGTGCTTGACTGCATCCGGCAGCAGGTCCGCGAGGGCCGCCTCGACGCGATCGAGCCCGAGGTGATAGACCGCTTCCTGCGTGC
>JBILSK010000446.1:0-2995 GCA_044372165.1 Burkholderiaceae bacterium
GCGGCCGGGGCTCACGGTCTCGGCGCTGATCCTGGCGCTGGGGGCGCTGCTGGCCCTGGCGCAGGGCGATCCGCGCCAGCGGGATTGAGTGCGGCTGCTCAGTGCCGCGGCTCAGTGCGGCTGCTCAGCGTGGCCCGAACATCCCGCTGCGTTTCATGGCGTCAACCGAACCACCGGCCAGGGCGGCGGCTTGCACGGTCGCTTCGTCCTGGAAGGGATGGGTCGCGCGCAGGGTCCACATTTCGCGGCCGCTGGCCACATCCATCATCACGGTGTTCGCGCCGTAGATGTTGGCCGGGCGCACGCCGCCCATCGGGATTGCCATGCCTGCGCCCACGCCGAAGCCGTTCATGCCGAAGCCGATGCCCCCTCGTCCGAAGCCCATGCCAAACCCCATCGTGGGGCCCAGGGTGTTCACCGTGGCAATCGAGATGTGGCTGCTGATGGCGACCTGCGCGCCGGCTTCGCGCGCCATCTGCAGCACCACGTCGCTGGTCACGGCGGTGTCGGTGCTGCGCGAGTCCATGACCGGTACCGCGCCTGCATCACGCAAGGAGCGCAGCAGGCCTTCTTCGCAGGCGCGGGCCACCGAAGGTTCCTGCGCGCGGCAGACCGCAAAGACCTTGGTGCCGATCAGTGATCGATTGGCGAAGCCCGGGTCGCTCCATTCGCCGTTGTTCGGAGTGACCGCGCAGCCTGCAAGGCCCAGCGTCAGCGCGAGGGCGGTGGCCGAGCCTTTCATGCGGAGTGTGGGTGTCATGATGGATTCCTGTCCAAGGGGTGAGCGCGAGAGGAAGCATCGGGCTCGCGCGGCAGCCGAGTGCCCAGCATCACTGCCAGCATCAGCATGGCGATGCCGGCGGCAAGGAACACCGGACTGAATCCGATGATCGGTCCGATTGTCGCGACCGTGCTCACGCCTGTCGATTGCCCGAGAAAGATGGCCACTGCAAAGAGGCCCACCGCAGTGGCGCGTGATTCGGCCGACATCTGCGAGGCGAGCGTTTGCAGCGTGTTGTGCAGCATGTAAAAGCCGAAGCCCGCCAGCAGGCACGACAGGGCCGCGAGCACCGCGACAAGGGTGCGCGGGGCCAGCCAGACGGTGAACGTGAGTGCGCTGAAGCCTGCGAGGATGCACAGGGCACCGATGAGCAGCAGCCGGCGTTGCCCGAGTTGCGCGACCCAGTGGCGTGCGCCCAGCGTGAAGCCCAGTCCGCCCAGCCCGATGCAGGCCACGGCCAGGCCTGAAGCCGACAGCGACAAGCCGGTGTCCTGATGCAGCCAGGACGGAATGAAGGCCATCGGGCCAAACATGATGGCGCCTTCAAGCAGAGCGGTGGCGAGGATCCACTTCGAGAAGGGGGGCGTGCAGACCGTTGAATAGCTGCGCCAGATCGCGCCCAGGTTGCTGGCGCGTGCGGCGTGCGGGGGGAGAGAGGCTTCCAGGCGCGCGAGCATTCGCAGCACTGCGATACCGGTGATCAGGAAGGCCGCTGCAATGACCGCGAAGGCCACGCGCCAGCCCACGGTATCGGCCGCCAGGCCGCCCAGCACCTGGCCTGCGATCATGCCGGTCAGTGTGCCGGTGGCAAAGCGCGCGAGCGCAGCCTGGCGATGGGCGTATTCGACGGTGTCACCGATGTAGGCAATCGACATCGGGATGATGGCGGCGCAGCAGCCGCCGGTGACCAAGCGCGCCAGCTCGAGCGTGAGCAGCGAAGGGGCGATCGCGCACAGCAGAGAACCCACGGTGGAGGCGACGGCGGTCCAGCCGATCACCCGGAGCTTGCCGAGCCGGTCGCCCAGCGGCCCCCAGATGAGCTGCATGATCCCGTAGGCCAGCGCAAAGAAGGTGATTGCGGCAGCGACGTCCGAGGGACGGGTGCCGAAGTCACGCGCCATGGCCGGCAGCATGGGGTCTGCGATGCGGATCGAGACCATGCTGGCAAAAGCCGCGGCTGCCAGATAGGGCAGCGCGGCCGGGTGAGCGGCCGAAGGGCGGGTTGTGCTGCTCAGGGCTGGGTCTGCGAGAAGGTATCGCAGGAGCCGAGCTGCCCCGACTTCATGCCTTGCGCAAACCAGTACTGACGCTGCTGGCTGGAACCGTGTGTGAAGGCGTCGCGCACCACCACGCCCTGCGAGCGCTTCATCATCTTGTCGTCGCCGATCTGCGAGGCGGCGTTCAGGCCAGCCTCGATGTCGCCACGCTCGAGCCAGCCGCGGGCGCGCTGCGAGTGGTGGGCCCAGACCCCCGCGTAGCAGTCGGCCTGCAGCTCCAGGCGCACGGAGAGCGCATTCGATTGCGCCTGCGGCGAGCGTTGCTGCAGACCCTGCACCTTCTGCATGGTGCCCATCAGGTTCTGGATGTGATGGCCCACCTCGTGGGCGACCACATAGGCCTGCGCGAATTCGCCGGGCGACTGGAAGCGCTCCTGCAGCATGCGATAAAAGCTGAGGTCGATGTAGACGGTCTTGTCGTTGGGGCAGTAGAAGGGCCCCGAGGCCGACTGGCCCGTGCCGCAGGCCGTGGGCGTGACGCCGTCGAACAGCACGAGCTTCGGTGCGCGGTACTGGGCGTTGGCTTGGCGGAAGATTTCGGTCCAGACGTCTTCGGTACTGGCCAGCACGACCGAGGTGAACTTGCCGCCGTTATCAGCCACCGGGCCGGCTTTGCCCTGGGGTTGCGCGGGCGCCATCACCTGGCCGCCAATCTTGCTCACCCCTTCGACCAGGCCAATGGCCACCAAAGGGTTGACGCCCAGAACCCAGCTGGCGATCAGCGCGATCACGATGCCGATGATGCCCAGCCCGCCCGCCTTGCCGACCGGGCCGCGCATGCCCCGTCTGTCTTCGACGTTGCTGCTCTGTCTGCCGTCTTGCCACCGCATTGTCTTCTCCCTGGTGCGTCGACCCGTGATGAATGGCGCGATTCTAGCCCGCCGGGGCGAAAAAGCCTGATTTCGTGTGGCCGGCGGGCGAGGGGATGGACCCGTGC
>JBILSK010000447.1:0-2992 GCA_044372165.1 Burkholderiaceae bacterium
AGCGATCGGGGGTACGCCAGAAAAAAGGGACCGCGAAGGACATCAGTACGCTGCCCAGCATCGCACTCCAGAGCGCCGAAGTTTCAGCAGGGTCGCCCGACACCCGACGGGTGAGCACCTGATACAGGGCATAGCACAACGAGCTGCCCAGGATCAGTAGCGAAGACCACTGGAACAGATTGCTGCCCGGGCGCACCACCACGAGCACACCGACGAAGCCGACCAGCACCACCGCCATGCGGTTGGCCTTGATCGGTTCACCCAGCAGCGGGACGGCGAGCAAGGTGACCAGCAGTGGCGACAGGAAGCTGATGGTGGTCGCTTCAGCCAGCGGCACCGTCACCAGTGCGGTGAAGTAGAGCGTGGTCGACGTCAGTTGCAGCAGGGAACGTGCGGCCTGCGTGCCGGGCGTGCGCGATCGCAGCACCCCCCATCCGTGGCGCGGCATGAAAAGCAGCCCGATGAAAATGAAGTGTCCGAGCGTTCTTGCCCAGACGATCTGCACCGGCTCCAGCCGCGCACTGAGCAGCTTGACCAGCGTGTTCATGCATGCGAACAGGAACACCGCCATCAGGATGAACAGAATCCCGCGGGTGATGCGACTGGTAGGCAATGCAGTGATGGTCAAGACGGGCACTTCCTCGCAAGACCTTCACTGGGCGAGCCGCCATGCATGCAGGTCGACCCATGGGGTCAGTCCACATTCTGAAGCCTTCAAGCAACACCGGGCAGCGCTGCGGTTCCGAATCCGGGCGCACGGCTGACGAACACACGTCTTGTACCGGATCGAGTCAGCGCCCTCTAGAATCGAGCCTTTGATCAGGGCGCTGAAGGGCGGGCCAGAAATGAAACCTTCCTCGATACAGTTCGGCGTGGATGAACAGCCGCCCCTTGGCCTCGCGCTGGGGAGCGCGCTGCAACACTGGATGCTCGGCCTTGCGAGTCTGGCGTTTCCGCTGCTTGTCATCGACGAGGCCAAACGCCAGGGCCTGATCAACCCCGATCAGGCGCACAGCATGCTGATGGTGTCCTATCTGGCGCTGGGCTTTTCAACGCTGCTGCAGGCGCTGCGCGGCCGATTCATCGGTGCGGGCTACCTGATTCCCACGGTCTACACCGCGGCGTTCCTGCCGGCCAACCTCGCGGCGCTGCAAGTAGGCGGTCTGGGTCTGGTCTTTGGCATGACCATTTTCGCCGGGCTCTTTGAAGTGGCCCTCTCCTATCTGGTGCGCAGGTTTCCACAGCTTTTTCCGGCGGAAGTCTCCGGCATCATCGTTTTGCTGGTCGGGATGGTGCTGGGCATGATCGGCATGCAGCTGATGTTTTCGCTCTCGCATACCGGTGACGCCAGTAGCGCGACACCCTTCAGCAGCCTGCTGGCTGCCATCACCATGGCCGTATCCATCACGCTGGCAGTCTGGTTCAAGGGCACACTGAAAGCCCTGAGTGTGATGATCGGCATGCTGATCGGCACACTGGCCGGCCTGCTGTTGTCCGATGTACCCATTGCTTCATTGATGGGCGAACGCACGACCACCTCGTTCGTGTGGCCGATCGCTGTCCCGAGCTTCAATGTCGATCTGATTTTTCCCTATGCCACTGCAGCGCTCGTGTGCGCCCTCAGGGCGGTCGGAGACATCACCATCGCGCAGCGCATCAATGACACCAGCTGGAAGCGCCCTGACCAGCAGTCGATCAGCCGCGGCGTGGTGGCCGACGGGCTGGGCAATGTCGCAGCGGGAGTGCTTGGCACCGTGGGCCTGAACACGTTTTCCGGGTCCGTCGGCCTGTCATTGGCCACGGGCATCACTGCGCGACGCGTCGGCTTCGTGTTGGCCGCAGTCTATGCTGCAGCGGCGTTCACGCCGGGGCTCGCCGGTCTGGCCACCCACATTCCCCGACCCGTGCTGGGCGCGGCCATGTTGCTCTCCGCATGCTTCATTCTGACCAATGCCATGCAGACGATCGTGTCGCAGGCCCTGGACAACCGCAAGATCCTGCTCGTCTCGCTGGCCTTTTTCTTTGGCCTGTCGCGCCACTTCTACCCCAGTCTGTATGCGCAGTTGCCTGGCTGGCTGGGTCAGTTGCTCGATTCGGAGCTGACGGTAGGCGTCATCCTGCTGTTCTGCCTGGTGCCCCTGTTTCGACTGGGCGCCACAAGACGCCAGCAGACCAGCCTGACTCTGGACGGGGGTCAGCACGAGGCCATCTTTCGCTTCGTGCACGATGCTGCGGCGAGCCTGGGCGCGCGCGCCGACTCGGTGAACCGAGCTGTGATGGCCACCACCGAATTCATCGAGCTGGCCCCTTCGGTTGTGGACGAAGGCACTCCCATCAAACTGTCAGCCAGCTACGACGACTTCACTCTGCGCATCCTGATTCACTATGACGGGCAGTCCCTGGAGCAACCTGGCAAGTCTGCTGTACCCAATGCGCAGGATATTGAAAAGGGTGACGAGGCCCTGCGTCGCTTCGGTGTATCGCTGATGACCCGCATGTGCGACGAGATCAAGATCGGTCAGGCCGGCCATGATTGCTCCGTGCAATTGAGCTTTCGCTGACCAATCTCTCTCCACTTTTCTTGACACTCATCGACATGAAGTCCATCGCGTCTGACACGATCATTGATGTGGCCATCGCCGGCGGTGGCATCTCGGGCATCTACAGTGGCTGGAGAGTGTTGAGCGAGGCCACTGCCCGCGGCACAACGCCCAAGCAAGTCGTGCTGTTCGAATCCAGTCGCCGAATCGGTGGGCGCCTGCTGTCGCTCAAGCCGCCAGGCATCGACGACACCATGGTCGAAATCGGGGGCATGCGGTTTCAGGAGTCGCACCGTTTGGTGAGCAGACTGATCGAGCTCCTGGGACTCAAAACCGGGCCGCTGCCCAACGGCCAGCTTGACAATATGGCTTACCTTCGCGGCAAGCTGCTGAGGCGTCGCGATCTCACCGACTGGACCAAGCTGCCGTATGCAGTGGCACCAGATGAACGC
>JBILSK010000448.1:0-2988 GCA_044372165.1 Burkholderiaceae bacterium
ACGGCACGAAGTGATCCGACCGAACCGACTTCTCACCATGACGCCCATGAAGCTCCGCATTCCTCATGTTTTCGTCGCTCCGGTCGCCGCTGCCGCGCTGATGCTCCTGTCGGTGCAGGCTCATGCTGCCGATCGTGCAGCGGGTAAGGCCAAGGCCGATGCAGTCTGTGCCGCGTGCCACGGCAAGGATGGCAACACGCCGATCGACCCGTCCTACCCCAAGCTCGCTGGACAGTATCCCGACTTCCTGATCCGTGCCCTGACCGACTACAAGGCGGGTTCGCGCAAGAACGCGATCATGGCCAGCCAGGCCCAGGGGCTGTCCAAGGCTGACATCGAGAACCTTGCAGCCTTTTACGGCTCCTTGCCGGGTTCGCTTGCGGCCAAGCGCTGAAAAGGTCCCCGAGCATGACGACGGCCTTCGCCACGACGGATCTGTGCGACGCGCATGAGGATCGTCTGCGAGACGGTCGCTTGCAGGTCCCTCAACCTCCCTGGATATCGCTGGGCAAGGTGCCTCGGTTTTGCGGACGCGTGGTCACGCTGCGTGTGCCGGAAGACAACTCGCTGGTCCGCACGGCGCTCGAGCAACCCGGCGAAGGGCGGGTGCTGGTGATTGATGGCGGAGCAAGCCTGCGCTGTGCACTCGTCGGGGGCAATCTCGCTGCGCTCGGTGAACGCAATGGCTGGGCTGGCGCCATCGTGAACGGTTGCGTGCGTGACGCCGACGAACTGGACGCATGCGCCTTCGGGGTGAAGGCACTGCATCTGAATCCACGGCGCAGCGACAAGCGTGGCCTGGGAGAGCGTGATGTGGTGCTGGCGTTTGCCGGCGTCGTCGTGCGCCCCGGTGACTGGATCGCTGCGGATCGCGACGGCTGGATCGTCGCCACGGAACCGCTGATCGCCTGAAGGCAGGATGGCTTGGGCGCGCGGGACTGCGGGCTCGGGCTGTCGGCGCTAGATCAGGCCCTCGAAGGGCAGGGCATCGACCCACTCGCCCGCGGCAATGTCTGCCTGCTCATGGTGCAGCACGATCAGTGCGTTGGCTTCGCTCATCGAACGCAGCACGCCCGAGCCCTGACTGCCTGTGATGCGCCCCTGCAGTGAACCATCCGAAGCGCGCTCGATGATGGCGCGCTGGTACTCGGTGCGCCCGACCCGCTTCCGGATGGCTTCGGTGCTGCGCACTCGCAGCGGCAGCACCGGGCGGGGTTGCGCGCCCGACAATCGAATCAAGGCATCGCGCACAAAGAAGAGGAAGGTGATCATCACGGCCACCGGATTGCCCGGGAGGCCGAAATACCAGGCTGACCCCACCTTGCCGAAGGCCATGGGCCGGCCGGGTCGCATCGCGATGGTCCAGAAAGCGACCTCGCCCAGGCGGTTCATGACCTCTCGGGTGTAATCAGCCTCGCCGACCGAGACGCCCCCGGACGAGATGATGGCGTCAGCGTTCAGACTGGCGCTTTTCATGACCGACTCGAGGGCTTCGGGTGAATCGGGCACAACACCCATGTCGATCAGGTCGACGCCCAGGCGAGTCAACAGTCCGTGGAGGGTGTACCGGTTGCTGTCGTAGATGCAGCCTGCGTCCAGGACTTCGCCGATGGAGCGCAGTTCGCTTCCGGTCGAAAAGAAGGCCACGCGGACGCGGCGTTGCACGGGGATGTCGCCCAAGCCCAGCGAGGCAATCAAGCCCAGATCCGACGGCCCCAGCAGGCGCCCTGCGCGCAAGGCGGGTCGTCCCGAGGCGAGGTCTTCGCCCTGCAGTCTCCGGTTCTGGCCGGCGTGCTGGCCGGCGGGAACCAGGATGTGCGAGCCCTCCGTGCGGACCATTTCCTGAACCACGACGGTGTCCGTGCCGCGCGGCATCACCGCCCCGGTCATCACACGCACTGTCTGGCCAGGCCCGACTGTCCCGTCAAAGCGCGCGCCTGCCAGTGCGGTGCCGATATTCAGCAGCCTTGTCTCGCCTGCGGCAGCGAGATCGCTTGAACGGATTGCCCATCCGTCCATGGCAGAGTTGTCATGCGGCGGAACATCAATGGGTGAGATCACGTCCTGGGCGAGAACCCGCCCCAGTGCAGCCCGCAGGGCGACCCGCTCGATGCATGACACCGGATGGATGAAGCGCTCGATGGCCTCGCGCGCCACCTCGACGGGCAGGGCGCGCGGATCGAAAGCGGTCAGGTCGCGGACGACGTCGGCCAAGGTGAGAGAGGTGGGCATGGCGATCAGGGGATGGCTGGACGAGCGGGGCTCGACGGTTCAAGCGTGTGGTCGGGGGATCGGCGGTGCAGCGGTCGGTGCATCCACCCGCGACGCAAGATAGTCGTTCAGGTCCTGCTCGGTATTCAGATTCCGGAAGGCAAGCGGATCGGAAAAGTCGACTTCGGTGACTCGCAGCGGTGCATACCAGGCATCGATGCGCCGCCGGCCTGTGGCCAGGAACTCGGTGAGATGGGAATGAAGGCTGCTTCGGACCAACGCAAACACCGGTTGCGCCTGCGCGCCTGTGCGCGCCACGGCCACTTCGGCGCAGGTCGAGGTGGCCGCCTGCGCCAGGCGCTCGACCAGATCATCAGGCAGGGCGGGCGTATCGCAGGGCACGGTCATGATCCAGGGCGTGCGAATCAGGGCCATCGCGGCGTCCAGTCCCGCCAAGGGGCCAGCGAATCCATCAATGCGATCTTCGAACACGGGCAAGCCGAAGGCTCGCCACGCGTCGAGATTGCGGTTCGCGTTGACCATCAGGGCGCCGACTTGAGGTTGAATGCGCCGAATCACATGCCAGGCAAGGGGCTGGTCGTCGAGCAGTCTGAGCCCCTTGTCGACACTTCGCCCCTCCGAGCTCATGCGCCGCGACAGCCCGCCCGCCAGCAGCACGCCGGTGATGTCGGCACGCTGTGGCAGCGGATAAGCATCGAGGTGCGCGCTGTGCTCAGGCATCGGGCAAGGCCATGCCAGGCGCGATGACGCGGTCTG
>JBILSK010000449.1:0-2985 GCA_044372165.1 Burkholderiaceae bacterium
AGAAGGGCGGTCATCGGCGGCTTGCGCCACGCTGGACACGGGCTCGGGTGAGCGAGGCCGTGTACGCGCGGTCGGGGGGCTCTAGCGAGGATTTCAATTATCCCCACCGGCTGCGAGCCGCCTATGGCCGCCCCACGAAAGGTGGGGCAGGCCTGACGAATGACCTGCCTTCAGCGCAGCGCCGTCTGCACCCAGCGGGTCAGGTCATGGGCCGACATGGCGCCCGCGCGCCGCGCGACTTCCCGCCCGCCCTGATACAGGATCAGGGTCGGAATGCTCCGGATGCCCTGGGCCCCGCTGACCTGGGGGTTGGCATCGGTATCGACCTTGGCAAAGCGCACGCCGGGCAGCTCGCGGGCGGCCGCGGTGAACTGCGGCGCCATGGCTTTGCAGGGGCCGCACCATTCCGCCCAGAAATCCACCACCACAGGCATTTCGGTGTTGGCCACGAAGGACGGGAAGCTGGCATCGGTGAGCGCGCTCGGGGTGCGGGCCATCAGCTCGGCCCCGCACCGGCCGCAAACCGGTTCGTCGTCAAGCCGGTCATCCGGCACGCGGTTGGTGGCGCCGCAGGCAGCACAGGACAGTTTCATGAGGACTCCAGAAAGGGGGGCGTGCGGTTCATCGCTGCCGGTCCCGGGACAGACCCCGAGAGCCGCCAACGCACCGGCAGGCCGCCGACCTCTCGGTTATGGGAACGGGAAGTCCATGATTCAAGGTCCGGGCTGCCGATCCGATGAGGTGGCCGGGCTACACTCACGCCTGCTTCCGGGCGCCACAGGCTGCCCCTCGACCGTCACCGCCCGGACACCGTACAAGACGAGCCCAGCGAACACAGGGAGATTGCATGGACGCCGCCAACACCCGATCGACGCTCACCCTGGACGAGATGCGCGCGCGCATCGGCCAGGAATTCGGGGTCTCCGAATGGATGACCATCGACCAGCCGATGATCGACCAGTTCGCCAAGCTGACGCATGACGAGTACTTCATTCATGTCGACCCGGTGCGCGCGGCCAGGGACACCCCCCACGGCGGCACGATTGCCCACGGGTTTCTGACGCTGTCCCTGCTGGCCCAGATGGGCTATCAGGTGTGTCCCATGGTGGCGGGCACGACCTCCGGGGTGAACTACGGGTTCAACAAGCTGCGCTTCGTGGCCCCGGTGCGCAGTGGCAAGCGGGTTCGCGGTTCTTTCCGGTTGAAGCACTTCGAGGTGCAACCCGGACGCTGGACCGCCACCTGGGATGTCACCATCGACATCGAAGGCGGCGACAAGCCTGCCATCGTCGCGGAATGGCTCGGGGCGGGCTTTCTCTGAGCAACCCGTCCGTCCGGGGCCGCTTGCCCCGGTGGCCGGCGACGCTACACTTACGCCCAAATCCGATTTCACACCGTTTTCATACTTGTTTTCAATGAGTCCGCGCGCCTGAGCGCGGCCCCTCAGGGAGACCCATCTTGCTGCCAACCCGAACGGCCGATCCTTCCTATTTCCACAAGGTGGTCGACTGCCAGTGGGCCTGCCCGGCCCACACCCCGGTTCCCGAATACATCCGACTGATCGCCCAGGGTCGCTATGACGACGCCTACATGGTCAATTGGGTCAGCAATGTCTTTCCCGGCATCCTCGGGCGAACCTGCGACCGGCCCTGCGAGCCTGCTTGCCGCCGTGGCCGTGTCGAGGAAGAGAACCTCTCCAAGCCCGAGCCGGTGGCAATCTGCCGCTTGAAGCGGGTGGCTGCCGACAACAAGCAGGCCGATGGCGTTCGCGCCATGATGCCGGTGCCGTTGCCGAAGAACGGCAAGCGCGTCGCCTGTGTGGGCGGCGGGCCGGCTTCGCTGACCGTTGCGCGGGACCTCGCGGCGCAGGGCTATGAAGTCACCGTGTTCGAAGGCGAGAAGAAGGCGGGGGGCTTCATGTGGTCCCAGATTCCGCGTTTTCGCCTGCCCGAGACCGTGATCGACGAGGAAACCGGCTACATCTTCTCGATGGGCGTCGAGTTTCGCGGCAGCCAGCGCGTCGAATCGATGAAAGGCCTGATGCAGGAGAACTGGGACGCGATCTTCGTGGGCTGCGGTGCACCGCGCGGACGCGATCTCGAACTTCCCGGCCGCGCGGAAAGCGCGGCCAGCATCCACATCGGCATCGACTGGCTGGCGTCGGTCTCGTTCGGCCATGTCGAGAAGGTGGGCAAGCGGGTGATCGTGCTGGGTGGCGGCAATACCGCGATGGACTGCTGTCGTTCGGCGCGGCGCCTGGGGGCCAACGACGTGAAGGTCATCGTGCGCAGCGGCTTCGAGGAAATGAAAGCCTCGCCCTGGGAAAAGGAAGACACGATCCACGAAGGCATTCCCATCATCAACTACCACGTGCCCAAGGCCTACCTGCACGACGCGCAGGGCAAGCTGACCGGCATGAGCTTCGAGATCGTCAAGGCGGTCTACGACGACAAGGGCCGTCGCACCCTGGTGCCGACCGGCGAGCCGGATGCCGTCTTCGAATGCGACGAAGTGCTGATCGCGGTGGGCCAGGAAAATGCCTTCCCCTGGATCGAGCGCGATGCCGGCATCGACTTCGACAAATGGGGTCTGCCGGTGCTGGTCGACCAGACCTTCCAGTCGACGTCCGTGCCGCGCGTGTTCTTCGGCGGCGACGCCGCCTACGGGCCCAAGAACATCATCACGGCAGTGGCGCATGGCCATGAGGCTGCCGTGTCCATCGACCGATTCCTGAACGGCGAGGATCCGACCGTGCGTCCGGGGCCGCAGGTGAATCTTGTGTCCCAGAAGATGGGCATTCACGAGTGGAGCTACGACAACGCGATCAGCAATGATCTGCGCCACAAGGTGCCCTGGGAAAATGCCGCCAAGGCGCTGGCCAGCATCAAGGTCGAGGTCGAACTCGGCTTTGACCGCAAGACCGCCTACGAGGAAGCCGAGCGCTGCCTCAATTGCGATGTCCAGACGGTCTTCAACGAGAAGCTG
>JBILSK010000031.1:0-9866 GCA_044372165.1 Burkholderiaceae bacterium
GGTCGGCGAGCCGGTCGAGAGCCACACCGAAAGTCCGCTGATCCTGCACCTGGCCCAGGCCCTGCCCAGCGGCGACAAGATGGACTGGGTGGTCGAGAAGGCGGTCGAACTGGGAGTGAGCACGATCCAGCCGCTGTTCTCGGCGCGCACCGTGCTGCGTCTGGACGGCGCGCGTGCCGACAAGCGTCTGGAGCACTGGCGCCGCATCGCCACTGCGGCCTGCATGCAGTGCGGCCGTGACCGCATCCCGACCATCGCCGCCCCGCTCGAGTTGCGCACCTGGCTGGGTCGCTCCCATGCCCAGGGCGGCTGCGACCCGGCCAGCGCACGCTGGATGCTGTCGCCTCGCGGCGAGCGCCGGCTCGCCTCGCTGGAGGCGCCGAAGCCCTCTGGCTGGCTGCTGGTGGGCCCCGAGGGGGGCCTGGATGAGGCCGAGGAAGCCCTGGCCGAGCAACAGGGCTGGCAGCCTCTGCGTCTGGGCCCACGGGTGCTGCGCACCGAGACGGCGGCGCTGGCGGCGCTGGCCGCCTTGCAGGCCCTGTACGGCGACCTCTGAAGGTCGACTTGGCCGAACGGAAGATCGGCGCTCGACAGGGCATCAAAAAGAAGCGCTTTTCGCAGGCCGACAGGGTGAGGTAGGCTGCGCCCTGCTCGCCTCTTTCATCCCCATCCAGACCGACTCACGGAGCCTCCAGACCATGTCCCCTCTCGAAGCCATTCTCGGCGCCCTGACCGGCGCAATGGGCGGCGCACAAAACGGCCGTGCCGCCAACCCGCTGCTCCAGATCCTGCTGTCGATGCTGGCCAATGGGGGCCGGCCCGGCGGCATGGGTGCGGGCCCGGGCGGCGGGATGCCCCAAGGTGGGGGCCTGGGCGGTGGCATGGGGGGCGGACTGGGCGGCGCGCTCGGCGAGATCCTCGGTCAGCTCGGCGGCCAGGCACGCGGCCCGGCACAGCCAGCCCCGCAGCCGGGCGCACAACCCGGCGGCATGGGCGGCCTGGGTGATCTGATCGACGCCTTTCGCCGCAGCGGCATGGGCGATCGCATGGACTCCTGGGTCGGCAGCGGCCCGAATCAGCAGATCAGCGCCGAGGAGATCGAGCGCGTGCTGGGCATAGAGCGAGTCGGCGAAGTGGCCCGACAGGCCGGGGTTCAGCCCCAGGAAGCGGCCAACGGCATGGCGGCCGCCCTGCCCGAGATCATCGACAAGCTCACACCCAAGGGTCAACTGCCCCAGGGCGGCTTCGGCGACCTGGCCGCGATCATGGAAGCGCTCGGACGCCAGGCTCGCTGAGCGAATAGAAGACGCGAAACGCGATGCCGCGTTCACGATGAAAATCGGCGGCATCGCGAAAGACATCGAGCAGGCCGTCGATCTGCTCGGCGTCCAATCCTCGACCTTCGTGCAGGTTCTCGACCACCACCACCACACCCGGATCGACCACGTCGGGCAATGGCGCGAGGTCGGTCATGCAGTCATACAGGGCGTCGAGGTTGCCGCCGAAATGCGCGGGCAATTCCAGTCCGCGGGCCAGCGCCACCATCACGGCAGACTTGCTGCGAGCGCGGCCGCAATCGGCATGCAGCCAGCGCTGACCGCTGATGCGGGCATCCTCGCGCAAGGCGTCCACCGTGCGTGCCCCCAACGGCAGGACGGCCTGTGCCGGCACGCCAGCCCACTGAACGCTCATTGCTTCCCCTTGTCGCCGGGCACCGCCTGCGGCATCCGAAGCTCGCGGATGCGACGGAATGTCCGGTAGTGATCGTCGGTGTACCAGAATTCGCCCTGCACCCCGGGCGGCTCGCCGCCCGCGATGATCCGGCGCGCCCCGCGGTCACGTTCCCCCGGGGTGCGAACCGTGTATTCGGTGTAGTAGCCCCGGGCCTGGCGCGGCAGCTTGCGCTCGCGGTTGCCGAACACCGTCCCGTCCTTTCGGTAGCGAAACGGCCCGCCGGCGAGTATCTGTTCGATCACCCGGTGCGCTTCGGGCGGCAGGTCTTGCGCCGCGATGGCGACCTCGGTCGAGACCGACTCGCGGGCGAACGCAGGAGTCGGGGGCAGCAGCCCGACACACAGCGCCAGCACGAACAGCGTCAAAGCGAATGACGCCGGGACACACCGACGGGAGGCTCGAAACAGGGACGCAAGCATGCGCGAATGCTAGCCGATGCCGCCCCTCAGCGCGATGCGTTGATCTCCACCACGGTCCAGGCGCTCATGTTGACCACTCGGCGCACCGTGGCCGCCGGCGTGAGGATGTGGATCGGGCCGGCCGCGCCGAGCAGCACCGGACCGATCGCGATGCCACTGCCGGCCGCGGTCTTGAGCAGGTTGTAGGAAATGTTGGCCGAATCGATGTCGGGCAGCACCAGCAGGTTGGCCTCGCCCTTCAGCGTGCTGTCGGGCATCAAGGTGCGGCGATGCTCGGGATCGAGGGCTGCATCGCCATGCATCTCGCCGTCGACCTCGAGCTCGGGCGCACGATGCTGCAGGATCGCCAGGGTCTCGCGCATCTTGCGCGCCGACGCCCAGTCCGATGAACCGAAGTTCGAGTGCGACAGCAGGGCCACCGAGGGCTTGATGCCGAATCGCTCCAGCCGCGCCGCGGCCATCAGCGTGATCTCGGCCAGCTCCTCGGCAGTCGGATTCTCGTTGACATGGGTGTCGACCAGCGTCACCTGCCGGCCGGGCAGCATCAGGGTGTTCATCGCGGCATAGACCGTGGCCCCGGGCACCTTGCCGATCACCTGATCCACATAGTGCAGGTGCTGGGTGTAGCGACCGAAGGTGCCGCACAGCATGCCGTCGGCATCACCGCGGCGAACCATCAGCGCACCGATCAGGGTATTGCGTCGCCGCACCTCGATCTGCGCGTAGGCCGGCGTCACCCCCTTGCGGGCAGTGAGCTGGTGATAGAAGCGCCAGTAATCGCCAAAGCGCTCGTCCCACTCGGGATTGACCACCTCCACATCCCGTCCCAGGCGCATGCGCAGCCCGAAGCGCTCGATGCGCCGCTCGAGCACGGCCGGGCGACCGACCAGGATAGGACGGGCCAGGCGCTCGTCGACCACCTGCTGCACCCCGCGCAGCACGCGCTCGTCCTCGCCCTCGGCGTACAGGACGCGCCGGCTCTCGCCGCGTCGCGCCGCCGAGAAGATCGGCTTCATGAAGTTGCCCGAGTGATAGACGAACTGCTCGAGCTGCGCGTGATAGCCGTCGAAATCCGCGATCGGTCGGGTGGCCACGCCCGACTCCATCGCCGCACGGGCCACGGCGGGTGCGATCCGCACGATGAGTCGCGGGTCGAAGGGTCGCGGAATCAGGTATTCCGGCCCGAAGGCTGCCGGCTGGGCCCCGTAGGCGGCCGCCACCACCTCGGACTGCTCGGCACGCGCCAGCGACGCCACCGCGCGCACTGCGGCGATTTCCATTTCGCGCGTGATGGTGGTGGCCCCGACATCCAGCGCACCCCGAAACAGGAAGGGAAACACCAGGACATTGTTGACCTGATTGGGATAGTCGCTGCGGCCGGTCGCGATCACGGCGTCGCTGCGCACCGTGCGCACCTCCTCAGGGAGGATCTCCGGGGTGGGATTGGCCAGCGCCAGGATCAGCGGACGGGGCGCCATCTTCACGACCATGGCGGGCTTGAGCACGCCGCCGGCCGACAGTCCCAGAAAAATGTCTGCACCGTCGATCACGTCATCGAGCGTGCGCGCATCGGTCGGCTGCGCGAAGCCGGCCTTGAGCTCGTCCATCAGCACCGTGCGCCCCTGGTAGACGACACCTTCGATGTCGGTGACCCAGATCTGCGCGCGTGCAAAGCCCAGGTCGAGCAGCAGATCCAGGCAGGCCAGCGCCGCAGCACCCGCCCCGCTGACCACCAGCTTGCAGTCCTCGATGCGCTTGCCGATCACCTCGAGCCCGTTGAGGATGGCTGCGCCCACGACGATGGCCGTGCCGTGCTGATCGTCATGAAAAACCGGAATGCTCATGCGCTCACGCAGTGCGCGCTCGATGTGGAAGCACTCCGGGGCCTTGATGTCCTCGAGATTGATGCCGCCGAAGGTGGGCTCGAGCGCCGCGATGATCTCGATGAGCTTGTCCGGGTCCTTCTGGTCGATCTCGATATCGAAGACATCTATGCCGGCGAACTTCTTGAACAGCACGCCCTTGCCTTCCATCACCGGCTTGGCCGCCAGCGGCCCGATGTCGCCCAGGCCCAGCACTGCCGTGCCGTTGGTGACCACTGCGACCAGGTTGCCGCGGGCGGTGTAGCGAAACGCCGCTGCCGGATCAGCGACGATCTCCTCGCACGCGGCCGCCACACCGGGCGAATAGGCCAGTGCCAGGTCGCGTTGATTGGTCAGCTGCTTGGTCGGGGTGACCGAAATCTTTCCGGGCCGTCCCTGCTCGTGATATTCGAGCGCGGCACGCCGCAGATCGGGATTCATGGGTTGGGCCATGGCACAGGACCTTTCTGCAGAGTAGGACGGGACGGGGATTATGACGCCGATCAGGCCAGCGCCAGCTCGAGCACTCGCGCCAGGTGCAGGGCCTCGCGCGATGCACCGTCGGCAATCTGGTGCCGGCAACTCGTGCCGTCGGCCACCACCAGGGTGTCATCACCCGCTGCGCGCACCGCGGGCAGCAGCGAGGCCTCGGCCATCTTCATGGACACCGCCTCATGCCGGGCCGAATAGCCGAAGCTGCCGGCCATGCCGCAACAGCCCGATTCGATCGGCTCGACCTTCAGTCCGGGGATCAGGCGCAAGACGGTGAGCGTGGGCGTGAAGGCGTCGAAGGCCTTCTGGTGGCAGTGGCCGTGAACCAGCGCTCGGGTCTGCGGCAAGGCCTTGAGCTTGAGCGCAAGGCGCCCGGCCGCATGCTCGGCGGCCAGAAACTCCTCGAGCAGCATCGCGCGTGCAGCCAGGGTGCGGGCCGCGTCGGCGACGCCGACCTGGGCATCGAGGCGCAGCGCGAGGAATTCATCGCGCAGGCTCAGCAGACAGGAGGGCTCCAGGCCGACGATGGCCACACCGCGCTGTGCAAAGGGCAGCAAGGCCCTCAGGGTGCGCAGGGCCTCGGTGCGCGCATCGGCGATGCGCCCGGCGGCCAGGTAGGTTCGGCCACAGCACAGGGGCCGTTCGCCCTCGGCGATGCCACTGCCGCGTGCCCCGGCCACATGCACCACATAGCCGGCCGCTTCCAGCACACGCAGCGCCGCTCGCCCGTTCTCCGGGTCCAGGTGATCGTCGAAGGTGTCGACCCAGAGCACCACTTCGCGCGCCCCCTGCGCCGCAGTCGATGGGCGCCGCTGGCGATCGAGCCGGCGCAAAAAGCCATCGCGACGAAAGACCGGCAACGTGCGGTTCGTCGACACACCGAGGGATCGCTTGATCAGTCGCCCCAGCCCCGGCAGGGTCTCGGGCAGATTGGCCAGGGGCGCCAGGCGCGCAGCCCACGGTGCCCAGCGCGGCAGGCTGGAGATCAGGCGATCGCGGGCTGACAGGCCGTGGCGCGCGTGCCAATGATGCAGGAACTCGGTCTTCATGCGGGCCATGTCGACACCGGTCGGGCATTCGCGCTTGCAGCCCTTGCATTGCACGCACAGGTCCATGGCCTCGTGCACCGCGGGGCTGGCCAGGCCTTCGGGCCCCAGCTGACCGGTGACCGCCAGGCGCAGGGTATTGGCCCGGCCCCGGGTGAGGTGCTGCTCGTCGAGCGTGGCGCGAAACGACGGACACATCGTGCCGGCATCGAACTTGCGGCAGGTCCCGTTGTTGTTGCACATCTCGATGGCCTTGCCGAAGCCCTGGGCCGGGTCATCTCCGGTGCCGGGCGCCGACAGCGCCACACCATTGCCCTCGCGCACGAAGCCACTGCGCGCAGCGCCTTCGGGCGACGGATCGCTGGTCCGGTTCCAGTCCGACCAGTCGAGCCCGGTCTGCAAAGGCTGCACCGCATAGCCCGGCGCAAAGCGGAACAGTCGAGCGTCGTCCATCTTCGAGGGCCGCACGATCTTGCCGGGGTTCAAGCGGTTGCCCGGATCGAAGAGGTCCTTGATCTCCTCGAAGGCGCGTGTGAGGCGCGGACCGAACTGCCAGGCCACCCATTCGCTGCGCACCAGGCCGTCGCCATGCTCGCCGGAGAACGCGCCCTTGTATTCGCGCACCAGGGCGGCCGCTTCCTCGGCAATCGCCCGCATGCGCGCAGCGCCCCCCTCGGGGCCGGCACGACGCATGTCCAGGATCGGGCGCACATGCAGGGTGCCGACCGATGCGTGGGCATACCAGGTGCCCTGCGTGCCATGCCGATGAAAGACCTCGGTGAGCCGGTCGGTGTAGTCGGCCAGGTGCTCCAGCGGCACCGCACAGTCCTCGATGAAGGACACCGGTTTGCCGTCGCCCTTCATCGACATCATGATGTTCAGGCCCGCCTTGCGCACCTCCCACAAGGCCTTCTGGCGCGGCTCGTCGATCAGGTCGATCACACTGCCCGGCAGGCCCAGATCGGCCATCAGCTCATGCAGCCTGACCAGCCTGGCCAGCTGTTCCTCGCGCGACTCACCGGCGAACTCGACCAGCAGCACCGCTTCGGGCTCGCCGACCAGCGCACTGTCGATCACGGGTCGAAAGGCCGGATTGGAGCGCGACAATTCGATCATCGTGCGATCGACCAGCTCGACTGCCGCCGGCGCCAGTTTCACGATGTGCTGGGTGAGCGCCATCGACTGGCGAAAGCTCGGAAAGGACACCACGCCCAGCACCTTGGCGCCTGGCAAGGGCGACAGCTTCAGGGTGAGGCGGCGCGTCCAGGCGAGCGTGCCCTCGGAGCCCACCAGCAGATGGGCCAGGTTCAAGGAGCCATCGGCGGTGTAGGGCCGCTCGGAGCGAGGCTCGAACACATCGAGGTTGTAGCCGCCCACCCGTCGCATGACGGTGGGCCACACGCGCCGGATTTCATCGCGTTCACGATCGGCCAGCGCATGCAGGCCGCTCACGATCTCGCGCACGCGGGCCGTGTTCAGCGACATGTCGCCGCCCGAGCCGTCGCCCCGCGTGAAGGTACCCCAAAAGGCCTGCGTGCCATCGTCATGGATGACATCGAGACCGGCCACGTTGTGGACCATGTTGCCGTAGGCAATCGAGCGCGACCCGCAGGAATTGTTGCCGGCCATGCCACCCAGCGTGGCTTGCGCAGAGGTGGACACATCGACCGGGAACCACAGGCCATGCGGCTTGAGATACGCGTTCAGCCGATCGAGCACCATGCCCGGCTGCACCGTGACGGTGGCCCGATCCGGATCGCGGCGGGCCTGCTCGGCATCGAAGTCCGTGACCTGATTGAGCCACTTCGAGTGGTCGATCACCAGGGCCTCGCCCACAGTCTGCCCGCACTGCGAGGTGCCCCCGCCGCGCGGCAGCACCGGCACCTTCAGATCGCGCGCCACATCGAGTGCGACCGCCAGGTCGGCCTCGGTCTGCGGCACGGCCACACCGATCGGCTGGATCTGGTAGATCGAGGCATCGGTCGAATAGCGGCCTCGAGACCCGGCATCGAACAGCACGTCGCCGCGCATCTCGCGACGCAGGCGGGTGGCCAGGTCGCTGCGCGCCAGGCGCGGCGACAGGAACACACGGCGCGATTCATCGGATGCAGCCGGGGACACGACAGGGGGTGCACTCACGCCAGAGACTCCAGTGATCGGACAGCGAGCCCGGCGTCTGACGCGTCGGGTCGGGACAGTTGCGCGAGCACGGTAGCCCGCTTGGATTGCAGGTGCGCGGTCAGGATGCGCCCCAGGCGCGCACCGTCGCGCGCGGCCAGCGCCTCGACCATCGCGGCGTGCTCGGCGATCGCCGCGTCCCACTTGTCGCGGTCGAGATTGGAGCGAAAGCGCAGGGCCTGCAGGCGCGCATTGAGTCGGTTGCACGCCTCGGACAGCACCGGGTTGCGGGCGCAGGCCGAGATGCGCGCATGGATCTCGCGATTGAGCCGGTAGTAGCGCGGCAGGTCGCGTGTTGCATGGGCCTCGGTCATGGCCCCGTGCAGGGCGCGAATCTGGCTGATTTCCTCGGGCTGCGCGCGCTCTGCCGCGAGGGTGCCCGCCAGCGCCTCGAGGGCGCCCATCAGCTCGAAGGCATGGGCGACATCCTCCAACGACAGGGACGCCACCACGGCCCCACGGTTGGGCTGCAGCTCGATCACCCCCTCGCCGGCCAGGGTGCGAAACGCCTCGCGCAAGGGGGTGCGCGAGACCTGCAGCTGCTCGCACAGCACGCGCTCGTTGAGGTGTTCGCCTGGCGTCAGATGGCCCTCGATGATCTGCTCGCGCAGTCGATCGGCGACCGCTTCATGCAGGGCACGACGATCGACGGCGGCCATCGGCACAGTCGGCATGAGGGTTTGCCCGGAAAATGAAGATCGCATATTGTATGCAAAAGAGGAGCACACATGGTTCGTCTCAACGCGCATCCTGCCGGTCGCCATTTCCTGCAGATTCCTGGCCCGACCAATGTCCCGGACGACGTGCTGCGGGCAATCGACCACCCCACCATCGACCATCGCGGGCCGGAGTTCGCCCAGCTCGGCCTGAAGGTGCTGGCCGACATCCGGCCGGTGTTCGGCACCACGCAGCCGGTGATCATCTATCCGGCCTCCGGCACGGGGGCCTGGGAGGCGGCGCTGGTCAACACGCTCTCGCCGGGCGATGCGGTGCTGATGGTGGAGACCGGTCACTTCGCCTCGCTGTGGAAAAAGCTCGCCGAGCGCCTGGGTCTCGCGCCCGAGTTCATCGCCGGCGACTGGCGCAGCGGCGTGGACGCTGCGCTGATCGAGCAGCGCCTGGCTGCGGACACCCAGCATGCGATCAAGGCGGTGGCCGTGGTCCACAACGAGACCTCCACCGGCGTCACCTCGAACATCGCCGCGGTGCGACGGGCCATCGATGCCGCACGCCACCCTGCCCTGCTGCTGGTCGACACCATCAGCTCGCTGGGATCGATCGACTTCCGGCACGATGAGTGGGGGGTCGATGTCACCGTGGCCGGCTCCCAAAAGGGCCTGATGCTGCCGCCGGGACTGTCCTTCAACGCGGTCTCACCCAAGGCGCTGGAAGCGTCGAAGCACGCGCGGCTGCCCCGCGCCTACTGGGCCTGGGACGAGATCCTGGAGGCCAATGTCAAGGGCTACTGGCCGACCACGCCCTCGACCAATCTGCTCTACGGTCTGGCCGTGGCGCTCGATCGCCTGCATGGCGAGGGCCTGGCCCAGGTCTTCGCTCGCCATGATCGGCATGCCGAGGCCACTCGTCGCGCGGTGCGGGGCTGGGGCCTGGAGATCCTGTGCCGCAATCCGGCCGAGTACAGCAGCGCGCTCACTGCGGTGATGATGCCCACCACGGCTGCGGGCGCGCCGGCCGATGCCGACGCCTTTCGCAAGCTGGTGCTGGCCCGATTCAACATGTCGCTGGGCACGGGCCTGGGGCGACTGGCGGGCAAGGTGTTTCGCATCGGGCATCTGGGCGATTTCAACGATCTCACGCTGCTGGGCACCCTCGGTGGCGTGGAAATGGGCCTGAAGGCTGCAGGCGTGCCGTACCAGCCCGGCGGCGTGCAAGCCGCAATCGATTTCCTGGCCTGAGCCGGCCCCCCCGCCCCTTACACACGGAGACCTGAGCATGATGCTGAAGACCACCCGGGCGCTTGCAGGCCTGCTGCTCGCGCTGCCCTTGACTGTCGCCGCGCAATCCTGGCCCACCAAGCCGATCAAGCTGCTGGTGGGGTTCGCCCCGGGCGGCGGCACCGACATCGTGGCGCGCGCCCTGTCGGGCAAGTTGTCGGAGATCCTGGGCACGCAGGT
>JBILSK010000450.1:0-2983 GCA_044372165.1 Burkholderiaceae bacterium
CAAGGTGTGCAAGGCCACTGTTTCGGCAATCACCGGCACGCCAGGCAGGCCCAGCCGACCGGAGACCGGCCCGCTGTGTGCCACCCCGCCGCGCGACAGATAGGCGTCCTGCGGCTGCAACCAGACAGTGAAGCCGAAGCTGCGCGCGTATTGCATCGCGCGCGACAGCACCTGCGTATCGAGTACGGGCACATTGGCCTGGGAAAACCCGACACAACCGGCTTCGGCCAGCTCGGCCATCTCGGTCAGGACCTCGCCGCCCAGTCCGATGGTCAGGGCTCCCAGCGGATAGAGATGGGCCTGATCCAGATTGCGTGCGCGGTGCTTGAGCATCTCGACCAGACCCGGTTCGTCGAGCACCGGGTCGGTGTCGGGCGGACACACGATGCTGGTGACGCCCCCGGCCAGGGCCGCGCGCATCTCGGATTCGAGCGTCGCCTTGTATTCGAAACCCGGTTCACGCAGCCGAGCGGACAGATCGATGAGACCGGCGCAGACGGTCAGCCCGCGTGCATCGATCGTCCGATCCGCGACGAATCCGTCCGGCGCAGCCCCGATGGCCACGATCTGTCCGTCGGCGATGTGCACATCGCTCACGGCATCGAGCGACTCGGCCGCATCGATCAGTCGGCCCCCCGTGATCGTGAGTCTCATCTGTGTCCCACTCATCCTGTTCTCACCCGTGCTCATCGCCCAGCCCCGCTCATCGATTCCCCGCGAGGATGCTCATCACCGCCATGCGAACCGCGATGCCGAAGGTGACCTGCTTGAGGATGACCGACTGCGGGCCATCGGCCACCGCCGACTCGATTTCCACCCCGCGGTTCATCGGCCCCGGGTGCATGACGATGGCATCGGGCTTGGCCATCGCGAGCTTTTCCTCGGTCAGCCCGTAGTGCTTGAAATATTCCTGGGCCGACGGCAGCAGCGCGCCGCGCATGCGCTCGTTCTGCAGCCTGAGCATGATGATGACGTCGACATCCTTCAGGCCCTCGCGCATGTCGGTGAACACCCGCAAACCCATCTGCTCAAGACCGGGCGGCAGCAGCGTGAGCGGACCGATCGCGCGCACCTCGGGCACGCCCAGCGTGGTCAGCGCATGGATGTCGCTGCGCGCCACCCGGGAGTGCAGCACATCGCCGACCACCGCCACGCGCAGCTGCGTGAAGTCCTTCTTGAAGTGGCGGATGGTGTACATGTCCAGCAGACCCTGCGTCGGGTGTGCGTGGCGACCATCACCGGCATTGATGACATGCACGTCGGGGCCGACATGCTGGGCGATCATGAAGGGTGCACCGCTTTGCGCGTGCCGCACCACGAACATGTCCGCGTTCATCGCAACCAGGTTGTCGATGGTGTCGAGCAGCGATTCGCCCTTGGAGGTGGACGAGGTCCGCACATCGAGGTTCACCACATCGGCCGACAGTCGCGTGGCAGCAATCTCGAAGGTGGTCCGGGTGCGAGTGCTGTTCTCGAAGAAAAGGTTGAAGACCGACTTGCCACGCAGCAGCGGCACCTTCTTCACCGCCCGATCACTGACCTCCAGAAAGGACGAGGCCGTGTCCAGGATGTGCGTGACTACATCGCGCGGCAAGCCATCGATGGTCAGCAGATGGCGCAGTTCACCGTTGGCATTGAGCTGGGGATGGCGCATCAGGCGTTCTCCACCTTGAGCGAAAAGCGGCCATCTTCCTGCTGGCCCAGGCGCAGGCTCGACCCTGCAGGCAAGTCGATGCGTCGGCCTGCGATCGCCGCATGCACCGGCAGTTCCCGTCCGCCGCGGTCCACCAGCACGACCAGCTCGACAGTGCGTGGGCGGCCATAGTCGAACAGCTCGTTGATGGCCGCGCGCACCGTGCGTCCGGTGAAGAGCACATCGTCGATCAGCAGGATGTCCGCCCCATCGACCGGAAACTCGATGCGGGTCTTGCCCGACTCGCCACTGGTGCGCAGGCCTCGGGCGGAATAGTCGTCGCGGTGAAAGGCACTGGACAGGAAACCGAGCGGCGCCTGTGGGCACAGTTCGCGATGCAGGCGTTGCGCCACCCACGCCCCGCCGGTGTGGATGCCGACGATCACCGGAACGCGACCGGGCACTGCGTTCAGTCGCGCGGCAACCTGGGTCTTGAGCTCGGCGAAGAGCGCCTCGGCATCGAGCGAAGCGACACCATCAGTAGCGTGAAGGGAGGGCGATGTCATGCTCGGCACACGTGAAGTTCAGACGGCTAAGGGGCGAGAGTCGGGGCGGCAGCAATCCGTTCACCCATCAAGCGTTGACGGCTTCGGTCGCGCGTCAAGGTACTGCTGCAGGATCACTGCAGCCGCGACCGCGTCGTCTTCGCGGGGACGGCTGCGTGCGCGCGAAACGCTTGCGATGATAGCTTGCGCCTCGCGGCTGGAGAAACGCTCGTCGACCTGCTCGACGGGCACTCCGAAGCGCCCCCGCAACTGGTTGGCAAAGCGCTCGGCGCGAGCGGTGGTCTCGGTGACACTGCCGTCCTCGTCAAGCGGTCGGCCCACCACGATCCGTGCAGGCTGCCATGCCTTGATCAGGGCAGCGATGTGCTCGAAACGTCGATCTACCGGCACGCTGTCCATCACTTCGAGCGCTCGCGCCGCAGCGGTCAGGGTGTTGCCCACCGCAACACCGATTCGTCGCACGCCAAAGTCGAAGGCCAGCAAGGTCTCGGCGCGACCGGCGTGGGTCGCTGCCGGATCAGGCATGCCCTGCAGACGAGGACAGGAAGGCGGGGTCGATGCCCAGCAGCCCGTAGGCGCGTGACAGGCGCTGGGCCACGGGGGTGTCGAAGATGACGTCGGGATCCGCCTCGACGGTGAGCCACGCATTGCGCGCGATTTCATCTTCAAGCTGGCCCGGTCCCCAGCCTGCGTACCCCAGCGTGACCAGCAGTCGGGCCGGTCCGGCACCGCCCGCGACCGCCTCCAGCACATCCTTGGACGAGGTCAATCCCAGCGATCCGCT
>JBILSK010000451.1:0-2980 GCA_044372165.1 Burkholderiaceae bacterium
AGCCCCCAGGCTTCGAGCGTGCCAGGCTTGAAGTTCTCGATCAGTACATCAGCTTCGCGCGCCAGGCGCCGAACGGCCTCCTGGCCGTTTGCCTCGCGCAGATCCAGCGCGACCGAACGCTTGTTGCGCGACTGCACCTCCCACCACACCGAGGTAGCTTCGCGCAGCATCCGCCAGCGTCGCAAGGGATCCCCGCCGTCGACCGGCTCGATCTTGATCACATCAGCGCCGAAATCGGCCAGTGTCTTGCCGGCAAACGGGCCTGCAATCAGCTGACCCAGCTCCAGCACCTTCAATCCCTTCAATGCATCCATGGTTCGACTTCCGTGAGGGTGCGGCATGATCGCCGCGAGCGGGCAGGTCCGGCAAGGGCGTGCGCTCGGGACAGGCGCCTGGTGCGACGAGAGCGATGCCTCACGACCTGCTCACCCTGTCGCACTCCTTGACGGCCCCCTCCCGCGCCACTACCGTCGCGCCTTTCGCTTGGTCAACGAGGCCCGCTTCATGCTGTTCGATCGATTCAGAGTCACGCCCGGTGTCGACGGTCATTGCCGGACGGTACAGACCTTGCCTCCGGTGTCCAGGCTTCGGCGAAGCCTTGTGCTGTGCGCACCGGCCCTGCTGGCCGCCTGCGGCGGCGGCAGCGACAACGCCGGTGACACCGCACCGCTGCCCGCCGAACCGACGCTCGAGATCTCCAGCAGCACGCCGGACACAGCGGGTGGGGTGTTCACCCTCTATCTGCGCTTCAGTGCCCTGGTGAGCTTCAATGGTCAGGGCGGCACGCTGCCTTTCGCGGTATCGGGTGGCAAGCTTTCGGGGGCGCTGTCACAGATCAGCCCGACGCTGTATGCCCAGGCATTCACCCCGAATGCCAACGCGCAAGGTGCGGTCGAGGTGAAGCTTGCGCCGGGCGCCTTCAGCGAAGCGAGCGGGCGGGTGTCCAACAGCGTGAGCTACAGCTATTCGCAGCCCTTCGACACGGTTCTGCCGGACACCGTGCCCTGGGTGGATATGAAGGCGCTGAGCCCGACGATCATCGGGCCCTTCAACGTCAGGATCACGTTCAACCTGGACGTCGGCGACAGCTTCACGCTGTCCGACCTGATCATCTCGGGGGCAAGCGCGACCGGTCTGGTGCGCGTGGATTCGACCACCTGGCTGCTGAACCTCGTGCCGCCGGCCGCCACCAGCGGCATCGCGATCGTGCAGCTTCCCGAGGCGACTGTGACTGCGGTGAGCTCAGGCCTGGCCAACGACCGCGACTGGTCGTTTGCCTTCCTTTATCGGACGCCCTGAGGCCCCCCCTGAGAGCCTCGGCCCGGACCTGATCCACCCGCGGGCGGTCCGCGGCGCTTGAAGGCAGGACGCGCACCCTCGTCGTCCAGCGGCCGCAGCCGCAGCGGACGCCCGGCGATACGCGCTTTCTGCAATGGCTCGAGCACCCGCTTGGGCAGGCCCGGCGGCAACTCGACGATGCTGTAGGTATCGAAGATATCAACCCGGCCAATCAGGTTGTAGTCGATGCCGGCCTCGTTGGTGATGGCCCCCACGATGTTGCCGGGCTTGACCCCGTGCTCTGAGCCGACTTCGACGCGATAGGGCGCGCCACGGGCTCCGCCCCGCGGACGGGGGGCCCCACGGGGCTCTGCGCTGTCAGGGGCACGCGACGCAGGCGGGCGGCTGTCGGCCCGCGATTCGCCGAAGCCTGCAGCCCGTCCGGTCTCGGGGGCTTCCCAGCCCTGGGCGTCGCCCTCGGCCGCGGTCCTGTCCTTCGCGGTCTTGTCGATCAGCAACGGCTTGCCGCCGCGGGACAGCTTGGCCAGTGCTGCAGCGATCTCGATGGCGGGCGTGTCGGTCTCGCGCTCGTAGTCCTCGATGATGGCGACCAGGCGCTCCAGGCCGCCTTCGGCCAGGGTGTCGGTGATGCTGGCCTTGAAGCGGGCGATGCGCACATCGTTGACCGCCTGGATCGTGGGCAGTTGCATCAGCGCGATCGGCTGGCGCGTGGAGCGCTCGATGGCCTTGAGCAGGCCACGTTCGCGCGGCGTGATGAACAGGATGGCCTCGCCGCTGCGCCCGGCACGACCGGTGCGGCCGACACGGTGGGTATAGCTTTCGGCGTCGGTTGGCACGTCATAGTTGATGACATGGCTGATGCGCTCGACGTCCAGGCCACGCGCTGCGACATCGGTGGCCACCAGGATGTCGATCACGCCTTCCTTGAGCTGGCCGATGGTGCGCTCGCGTTGCACCTGTTGCATGTCGCCGTTGATGGCCGCAGCCGCAAAGCCGCGGGCACTGAGCTTGACCGCCAGTTCTTCGGTGCCGAGCTTGGTCCGGGCGAATACGATCATGGCGTCGAAGGGCTCGGCTTCCAGGATGCGGGTGAGTGCATCGAGCTTGTGCATGCCGCTCACCAGCCAGTGACGCTGGCGGATGTTGGCCGCGGTGCCGGTATGCGAAGCCACGGTGATTTCAGCCGGATCGCGCAGATGCGTCTGGGCGATGCGCCGGATGGCTGGTGGCATGGTGGCCGAGAACAGGGCCGTTTGCCGGCTTGCAGGCGTGTCACGCAAAATGCGGTCGACCTCGTCGACGAAGCCCATGCGAAGCATTTCGTCGGCTTCGTCCAGCACCAGGTTGCGCACCTGGGACAGATCGAGCGAGCCCTTGTCGAGGTGGTCGATCACGCGCCCTGGCGTGCCGACGATCACATGCACCCCCCGCTTGAGCGCGGACAGCTGCGGGCCGTAGCTCTGCCCGCCGTAGATGGGCAGCACGTGGAAGTCGCGCAGGTGGGCCGCATAGCGCTGGAAGGCTTCGGCCACCTGGATCGCCAGCTCTCGTGTGGGCACCAGCACCAGCGCCTGCGGTCGGGTGGCCGTCAGCGTGATCCTGGCCAGGATGGGCAAGGCGAAGGCAGCAGTCTTGCCCGTGCCAGTCTGGGCCTGCCCCAGCACGTCCCGACCATTGAGCA
>JBILSK010000452.1:0-2979 GCA_044372165.1 Burkholderiaceae bacterium
CGGCGCCGGCATCGGGCGATAGGCTGGCGGCGGCGGCGGACGATACGCCGGCGGCGGGGGCCTGTAAGCCGGTGGCGGCGGACGATACGCCGGCGGCGGCGGACGCCAGGCGGGTGGCGGATAGGGATAGTGCGGCGGACGGTAGTAGTTGTTCATCTGGCCGTACCAGGGCCGCCCGTAATAGTTGTCGCGCCAGTAGCTGTTGATGATGAAACTGGTGATGCCGATGCCGACCATGGCCCCCACGACATTGATTGCCGCCGAGTTGCCGTTCTGGTTGATCACCAGGTTCGATCCATTCACCCAGCCACGCAGGCTGCCGACCTGCACATCGCACCAGCTGTAGTCGCCCAGGCAGGCCTGGACATCGACCGGGGTCCCGCCCATCACCACCACGACCAGCGGATACTCCCGACTGGGACCGGCCCGCAGATTCACATCCACGCGGGTGACGGCCGGACTGCCGGCCTGAGCCAGCAGCGGCATCAACCCTGCAATCAGCGCCACGGCACGCCGTGCCCATCGGTTCATCGTCGACTCCTTGATCTGGGTGGCGCAGAACACGCTCAGGCCTGCGGACCCTGCCGGGTGGACGTGACAAGCGTCGGCATCGAGGCCGCACGCTTTTGCAGCCACCAGCCCGCGGCCGGCGGCAGCAGGGCCCAGCTGTCGGCCACGCCCAGCTTGCATGCGGCATCCAGCGGCCAGTTCGGGTTGTAGAGGAGCTCGCGCCCGATGGCGATCAGGTCGGCACGGCCTTCGGCGAGGATCTGCTCGGCATGCTCGGGATGAACGATCAGCCCGACCGCCATGGTCATCACCTCGGCCTGCTCCTTGAGGGCCTGTGCAAACGGCACCTGATAGCCATAGCCGATCGGCGCGCTGCTGACCGGTCGGGCGAGGATGCCGCCGGCGCTGCAGTCGACCACATCGACACCGATCGCCTTCAGCTCGCGGGCCAGCACCACGCTGTCGGCCGGGCCCCATCCTGCATCGTCATCGACGCTCAGGCGCATGAACAAGGGCTTGTCCTGGGGCAAGGCCGCGCGCACACACTCGGCTACCTCGAGCGCGAATCGACGCCGGTTGGCCTCGCTGCCACCGTACTGGTCGGTGCGTTGATTGGCCTGGGGCGACAGGAATTCGTGAACCAGGAATCCATGGGCGCCGTGAATCTCGACCGTGTCGAAGCCCGCGGCGTGCGCGCGTGCTGCAGCGCGTCCGAAGGCCTGCACCACTTCGCCCACTTCGGCCGTGCTCAGGGCGCGCGGCACGGGCGACTTCTCGTCGGCCGCAAGCGCGCTGGGCGCCACCAGCTCCCAGGCCTCCCAGTCCTCGACACCACAGTCGGCAGCCAGCGGACGACTGCCTTCCCAGGGCCGACCGGTACGCGCCTTGCGCCCGGAGTGCCCGAGCTGGATGCCGGCGGCCGCGCCGCACTGATGCACCAGGTCGACGATCCGGCGAAAGTGCGGAATGAAGGCGTCGTCCCACAGTCCCAGGTCACCCATCGTGCCGCAGCCGCGGCGTTCGACCTTGGTCGACTCCATGATCACCAGACCTGCCCCGCCCGCCGCATAGCGCCCGGCATTCATCAGGTGCCAGTCGGTGGGAAAGCCGCGATCGGCCGCGTACTGGTGCATCGGCGCCACGACCACCCGATTGCGCAAGGTCAAGCCTCGCAGGGACATCGGCGTGAACAGCAGGGGAGTGGCCATGATCTGATCCTGAAGTGGGTGAGGTGCAGCCGGGCGGCGTGGGCCGCAATCGCGCGATGCTATCTGATCGCGACGCGTTCGAGCGTTTCGAAAGCGCATCAAACCTTGCGTGCTAAGGTCCCTTGGCGGCTCAGCGCGCTGCCTGTTGCGGCGCCCCTTGCAGGACATACACCCATGCAGAACGCTCCGAGCATCGGTCCGATGCGTGATGACGAGGTGGCAACACTCGAACGCTGGGCCATCGATGAGGGCTGGAATCCGGGCGTGGGTGACGTCGCCATCGCCCGCGCGGTCGACCCCGACGCCTTCATCGCCATGCGCCGCGGCAAGGAACTGATCGCTGGGGGCAGCATCCTGTCCTACGGCGGACAGTTCGGCTTCATGGGGCTGTTCATCGTGCGTCGCGACCTGCGACACGCAGGGCTGGGCGCCACGCTGTGGCATCAGCGGCTGGCCAGACTGAAGGCTCGGCTGGCGCCGGATGCCGCCATCGGCATGGACGGCGTGTTCGACATGGTGCCCTTCTATGCGCGCGGCGGATTCACGCTGGCCTGCCGCGACTTGCGCTTCGAGGGTCGCGCCCGCGGCCAGGCCGATCCGCAGGCAATCGACCTGGCCCGCGTGCCCTTCGAGGACATCGCGACATTCGACCGCCGCTATTTTCCGGCCCCGCGCGATGAATGGCTGCGACGCTGGATTGCCAGACCCGGTGTCCAGGGCGTGGCATTCGTCGACCGCGGTGTGGTGTCGGCCTATGGCGTGATCCGGCCCGCCCAGACCGGCTACAAGGTCGGGCCCGCCTTTGCCAGCACGCCCGAGCTGGGACGACGACTGATCGGCTCGCTGCTGGCGCGCATCGAGGGCGAGTCGGTTCAGCTCGACGTCCCCGAGGCCAATCCCGTGGCGCTCGCCCTGGCGACCGAACAGGGCCTGGTCGAATCATTCGGTTGCGCCCGGATGTACCACGGCCCGGCCCCCGCGATCGATATCCAGGGCATCTTCGGGATCACGTCCTTCGAGTTCGGCTGACCCGCCGCACACGGACAAGGCGCGGGTCCGCGCCGCCGCAGCCTGGAAAAAAGAAATGCCGGCCTCCCACGGGACGCCGGCTTTTTTTGGAGCTGTCTGCGCCCGATGAGGCGCAGGCGCTTCGACCTCGAGGGTCGACGCTGCCGATCAGTTCGACTTGACGATGTCGACGCGGCGAGCCATGCGGTCTTCGGCGGCACCGGTGATGAACACGGGCGCGGCCATCTCGATG
>JBILSK010000453.1:0-2977 GCA_044372165.1 Burkholderiaceae bacterium
CGATGCCGACGAGCGGTGCCGAGAAAACCAGAAGAAGGGGCAGGAGCAGACCAGCGGACATCGGGATCGGCGCAGAGACGCCTGAGTGCAAACCGTTGGCGCAGCCTAACCATTTCGAACGGGGCCTCCGCCGGCAAGCCGATTGACGGTAGCGAAGGACCGAAACGAGGCAGCGGCTATTTTCCGGCCTCGAAAACCGGCTCCCGCGCCCGGGCCTGCGACCCCCGAGCCCCTGTCAGCGAGCCTTGATCCGGGCCAATTCCTCGTCGGTGATGTACTCGAACAGCGTGACGACCTTCTTGACTCCGGTCACACGGCTGGCGACGGTGGCGTAGGCCGGTCCTTCCCTGCGGGTGACCAGACCCATCAGGTAGACCGTACCGTTTTCGGTCACGACTTTGACTGCGTTGGAATCCAGCACCTTCTGCTCGAGGAAGGCGGTTTTCACCCGCCCGGTCAGGGTCGTGTCGAGCGTCAGGGTGGTCAGCGCCACGCGCGGGCCCACCTCGAGTTCGTTGTGGATCTGACGCACACCATTGACCAATCGCGCAGCGCGTTCGGCATCGGCCTTGGCCGCGGCATCAGGCACCTGACCGGTCAGCAGGATGTTCTTGTTGTAGCTGGTCACCGACACGCCACGTGAGCCACGAATGGCATCGGACATCCGACCGCCCACCCGCAGCTCGAGCTCGGTGTCGTCGGTCTGCGTCCCCACGGAGCGACGGTCCATGGCGGCAAGCGTGCCCACGGCCAGTCCGCCAGCAACCACTGGCAGGCAACCGGAGTTCACAAGGGTGACTGCGGCCAGAGCCGCCACGAGGGCACAACGGTGAAGAAACATGGTCACACTCCGAAAAGTCACGCGCGTTGCGCGCAGAACACGCAGGCGCCGTCGGGACGAGCGCACGCGGTGCAATGGTACCCGGCATGCCACGGTGCCCTGGATCAACCCGGCGCGAAGGCTGCACGGATCCAGACGGGTTCGCCCGCTTCAAACGCCACGACATCGAAGCGGCACGCCGGCCAGGCGCGCTGACCGAACCGGCCCATGAGAAACACCTGTGCCGCGCGGCTCACGCGCGCTTGCTTGCGCCCATTCACGCTGGCCGCAGCGCCCCCGAAGCGCCCATCGGCCCGAGCCCGCACCTCGACGAAGACCCACTCGGCGCCCTCGCGCATCACCAGATCGATCTCGCCCTGCTTGAACCGCACATTGCGGGCCACCGGCACCAGCCCGCGGGCCATCAGAAAATCCTGTGCACGCTGCTCGGCGTCCAGGCCCTGCTGCTGGCGCAAGGCGGGCATGGGGCTTCAGGCCGAGCCAGCCCCAGGTTCCATGGGCACCGGGCGGCCGTTGCGGTACTCGACCGGAACCGACACCCGATCAACCCGGGGCGCCACCTGGCCCTCAAAGCGCAAGCGGCCGGTCACCCCGTCCAGCTCGAAGGCGACATCGCCGTCTATGAGTCGGCGCGTCACCCGGAAGGCGTCGATGCCCAGGGCATACAGGCGCTGCATTTCCGGGGTGTAGCTGCTCGGTGCCTTGCGATACGCCTTGGCCGGCGGGCTGTCCGGCTGGACGAGCCAGGGCATGTCGAACAGACGCAGGCCATCGAGTTCGGCCATGCGGATCGGTGCGGAGCCACCGATGCTGGCCAGCGAGGTGCCCCAGATGATCATGCCCTTGCCCAGATCACGGCGCAGGTTGCGCGCCTGCTCGGCCGCCATGGCTGCAAAGACGACATCGGGTTGAAGCTCGCCGAAACGCGACTTGAGGTCACGAGGCGGGCGACTCCCAGCGAATTCGATGGGGTCGAGCATTTCACCGCCCAATGACAGCCATTCTTCGCTGAAGGCCACGGCACCGCGCAAGCCCAGCCGGTTGTCTGCCACGATGGCGGCAGCGCGCGGCTTGCGCCGGGTGGCCAGGGGCAGCGCCTGGGCAAAGGCCTGGGCCGCCGCCTGGCGCGCCTCGGACTCGATGGCCAGACTGAAGAACACTGCTCGCGAACCTGCTCGAGGCAGGTCGCCATCGGGCAGATTGAGGGCCAGCGTGGGCAAGGCCGCGCGCTCGAGCAGCAACAGCGAGTTGGCCCCATTGCGAGTGATCGGGCCGATCGCCATGGCAAACCCTCGCTCCTTCAGGGTGCCGAGGGTCTCTTCCAGCCTTTGGGCCTCGTCATTGACCTCGATGGCCTCGACCGTGAAGCTCGAACCATTGGCTGCATGGGCGGCGCGCACGCCAGCGATCAGGCAATCCGTGGCGCGGTCAAAACCGCTCGCCTTGGGCGGCACCAGCACGGCGATCAGGGTGTCGCCCTTGCCGAAGGCCGTGCGCACGGGCAGGCCCGAACGCGAAGCGTTTGCAGCGGTCTGCGCGTGCGCCCACAATGGCGCGCCCAGCGCCCCTGCCAGACCAGCGCGAAGAACCGCACGACGAGAAGCACGACGAGAACGCATGACGCCCTTGGTGAGTGAGCCGCCTTCCTCAGGCCGGGAACGGCTGGATCCTGGATTATACGTAGTGGCCACGCCCATCGGCCGTCTCTCGGACCTCAGTCCTAGAGCGATGGACGTATTGCGCCGGGTCGATCTGCTGGCCGCCGAAGATACCCGCGTGGCGCGTGTGCTGCTCGATCATGTCGGCGCACGCCCGGCGTTGCTGGCCTGTCACGCGCACAACGAGGCACACACCGCGCAGACCGTGGTCGAGCGGATACGCGCCGGTCAGGCGGTGGCCCTTACCAGCGACGCGGGCACGCCCGGCATCAGCGACCCCGGCGCTCGCGTAGTGGCTGCCGCCCACGACGCGGGTCTGACGGTCGTGCCGGTTCCGGGCCCCTCGGCGGTCGCCACGCTCTTGTCGGCGGCCGGATTCATCGAACCGCGCTTTCGCTTCGAAGGGTTCCTGCCGGCCCGTGATGCGGCCCGCCGCGAACGCCTGACGCAGCTTGCGCGCAGCGATGCGGTCGTCGTC
>JBILSK010000032.1:0-9839 GCA_044372165.1 Burkholderiaceae bacterium
GCAGACCGATCCGGCGCAACCCATTGCCACCGCGCAATCGGCCTTCATGCTGGGCACGCCCTCGGGTGCTCGACCGGTTGCGGCGCAGCCCAGTGACGCACTTCGCCCCGATGCGTTCACCCAGGCAGCCGCCCGGGCCATGGCGGCTCTGGGCACGCCTGGCGCGGCCAAGGACGGGCGGCCCGCGCCTGAACCCGGTGCCTGGCAGCCCCCTGCAGGGTCCGAGCCCGCGCTGCCGAGCGGGCAGGTGCCTTATGTCGATTTTCTCGGCCTGCGCCTGACGGCAGACGCGACGCAGCCGATCTTCCGGATGCCGTTCGACCCGAAACTGGTCGGCAATCCCTATCTGCCCGCGCTGCACGGCGGCGTGGTGGCCGGGTTTGCCGAGACTGCGGCCATCCTGCACCTGAGCCAGAGTCTTCACGGTGCACGGCTGCCCAAGGCGATCGACTTCTCGCTCGATTACCTGCGTGCCGGGCGCCCCGAGGAAACCTTTGCAGCCTGCGAGGTGGTGCGCCTGGGGGGACGGGTGGCCCTGGTGACGGTGCGGGTCTGGCAGCGAACTCCGGACACGCCGATCGCGGTGGCCCGGGTCCATGTCCTGCTTGCGGCGCGCACCTGAGCGCGCGCGCCGCAAACCGTCAGTCGTTGGTGATCTTGCGCTCGCGAATCACCCGCGCCCACATCGCGGATTCCTTCGCGATGGTGCGCCCGAGTTCTTCGCGTGTGCTCGGGCTCGGCGGAAAGCCGTGTCGTGCCAGGCCTTCTGCGACCTCGGGCGCCCGCAACACTTTCACCAGCTCCGTGTTCCAGCGATCGAGGGTCGCGGTGGGCACCTTGGACGACGCCACGAAGGCATACCAGTTGGTGGCGTTGAAATCCGGGTAACCCGACTCGGCGATCGTCGGTACGTTGGGCAGGCTGGCAATGCGGGCCGGACCCGTGGTGGCAAGGGGAATCAGCTTGCCGCTGTCGATGTGCGGTTGCGCGGTGGACAGCGTGGCGTACCACGCGGTGACCCGTCCGCCCAGGATGTCGACCAGTGCCGGTGCGCCGCCCTTGTAGGGCACATGGACGGTGTCGATCTTTGCCATGTCGTTGAGCAGCTCGCCGGCCAGATGCGAGGCCGAGCCCGGACCGGTCGAGGCGAAGTCGAGCTTGCCGGGCTGCTTGCGTGCCTGGGCCAGGAATTCGCTGAAGCTGCGAATGCCGGTGCCGCTGTGCACCACCAGCACATTCGGAAAATTCACGGCCATGGTGATGGGGGCGAGATCCCGGATCGGGTCGTAGGGCACCTTCATCATGTGCGGCGCGATCGCCAGCGGCCCGACCGAGCCGAGCAGCAGCAGGCTGCCGTCAGTGGGACCGGTGGCGGCGAGCTGGTGGGCAATGTTGCCGCCCGCGCCAGGTCGGTTCTCTACCGTAACCGGCTGTCCGATGTTCTCGCCGAGTTTTCTGGCAATGATTCGCGCCGCCGTGTCGGCCGCGCCGCCCGCGGCAAACCCGACCACGATGCTGATCGGGCGCTTCGGTGGGAACTCCTGTGCACCGGCCGGCAGGGCGGGAATCAGCAGTGCGGCGCACATCAGGCGCACGAGATGTCGACGAGCAATCATGAGGGCGGAGCGTCTTGAGGGATGACGCTGAAGTCTACCGTCGCAGGGTCACTTCAGCGTCAGCACACCTTTTTTTGCAGGGCTGCATGTCGGGCGGGCGCGGCAGGCTTCGGCCCCGGCGACCAGTCGGGTCGGTGGGTCCGATCACTGTCCACCACCACCAGCCAGCGCCCGGCCCAGGGCGAGGGCTCACGATCCGGGCGCAAGACCCACAGCTTCTGGCCGAGGGCGAGCGCCCGGTCGTAGTCGGCGTCCAGCAGGCCGTGGCGATCGAGCAAAGTGTTCAGGCTTGCCGGAATGCGCACGCATCCCTTGGACGCCCGCTGCCCGAGCAGCGGCTCGAGTCGGTCCGGGTCGGTCGCATGGACCTGAAGGCGCATCGCCTGTTCCCCCGGGCGCCAGCCTCGGGCGGCCACGACCCAGCCGAAATCGAAGACCCGCATGCCCTTCACCCCGTAGCCGCGGATGCCGTACTCGTTGCGTGTCCCCTCGGCCCGGAAATCCGGGTTGGCCAGACTGTGCTCGAACACGCCCAGCGGCGTCTCGAAATACTCGAACGCCCCCGGTCGCCCGGTCGACACTGGCGTGGCCCCGATCAGCGCGGTCTGGCCCTCCGGGGCCACCCACCACAGCATGCCGGCCTGCACATGAGGATTTCGATCGACCAGCAGCACGACCTGGGGCCGATCGATCCGGGCCCCGGCGCGGGTGAGCGCATCCTGCAGCAGGCGGGTGTAGGGCGCAAGCTCGGAGTCGGGCAGGCTCAGTCGAGGCGAGACCTGTTGTTCGAAGAGCCGGACCAGCCGGTTCGATGGCTCCTCGTTCGCAATGGCAGGCCCGGTCGATTGCGTCGCCGGCGCTGTCCCGGTGGCCGAGTCCTGGGCGCGGGCCTGCGGTGGGGCGTTCGCTGCGCCGGTGCACAGTGCCAGCATGGCCAGGCAGCGGATCCAGTGCGCGGCGCGCGGGCGCGGCCTCGAGTGGGTCGATCGGTTTCGCCTCATCACCGGATATCCGCCTTGGCTGGTGTGCTCTCGCGAATCCTACCGGCTTGGCGCAGGCGGCTCGATGAGCGGCGGGTGCTCGTGTCTTGACCTGCCTCAAGCCGGGTCGGCGCTTCGCCTCTAGAGTGGGGCGATGAGCCCTCGAAAACCCGCTTCAGCACCCGCCGCACCCACTCCTCACGCCGCGTCGACACAATCGACTCGGACATCTGGTGTTCCTGCGCGGGGTCGTGCCACCTCCATGGACGTGCCCGCTTCGGCGGAGGTCAGCGTGCCGCCCGGAACCGACTGGATCGATGCGCAATCCGAATCCTCCGAGTCACTGCGATCCGGCGAGGAGTCGGTGGCCCACGGTGAGGGCGATCAGGAAGCGGTCCACGAGCAAAAGACCGACGTCTGGCTTGATGCCGACAGCGCCGGGGGCGAGAGCGTCGAGTCCGTGCGCGACAAGGGTCTGGACGATTGGCTGGACGCCGATTCGACCGGGCGTGGTGGATCGGGTGGGTCCAGCGAACCTTGAGTCGATCAACCTGTCTCGAGACTGTCGGAGCCTTCCCCTCTTCTATCGCGTAAAGTGATGCGGATGAAACTGTGTTCTGTCCCCCATCGCCCCGCGATGTGCGCGCTGGCCTGCGTCAGTCTGATGTCCGTTGCACCCGCCTGTCAGGCCTATGACGGGTTTACGAGCGAGGGCATGCATTTCCTCGGTGGCGCCGTGCTGGCAGGCGGGATCACAGCCTTGATCGAATCGTCTCCGTATCGGGCCTGGATCGGGTTCGGCGCGACCTCGCTCGTGTATGCCGCGACCGAGGTCAAGAACATCCGTCTGGGCGGCGCGGCACGGCATTCCGCGCTGCTGGACATCGGCTGGAATGCGTTGGGCGCGGCTGTTGGCGCTTTCGGCACTGATCGCTTCCTGCTCAAGCCCGTGGTTGCCAAGGGCTACGTGGGCGTCGAGGTGGCCTTGAGCTACTGATCCTGGCCGGCTCGGCGTACCGGGTCACAGTCTTCGCAACGAAAGGAAATCCGACATGGCACTCACCAAGGGCTACAAGCAACTGATCGAAGAGGCGCGCGCGAAGATCCGCACGCTCAGCCTGGATGAGGCAAAAGCCAGGCTCGACAATCCGGATGTCGTCTTCATCGACATTCGCGATGTCCGCGAACTCGAGCGCGAGGGCATGGTGCCCGGCGCCTATCATGCGCCCCGCGGCATGCTCGAGTTCTGGGCCGACCCGGACAGCCCCTACTACCGGGATGTCTTCGGCTCAGGCAAGGAGCTGGTGCTCTACTGCCAGTCTGCCTGGCGCTCCAGTCTGGCTGCCGCGGCGCTCAAGGACATGGGCCTGGGCAATGTCTGCCACTTCGAGGGTGGCTTCAAGGCCTGGAAGGATGCAGGCCTGCCCGTGCAGGACAAGCCGGCGCACAAGGCCGGCTGATCAGCCCACCCGCGCGCCCGGACGACGTCGCAGCAGGAGTCCGGCCAGTCCCAGCCCAGTCAGCAGGGCGGTGCCGGGTGCGCCGACAGGGATAGGCTCGCCGATGTAATCGAAAGTCAGGGTGACGGTGGACGTGAACTGGGCCAGACCGCTCGCAATGTCGCTGGCACTTAAACTGCCGCTCACGTCCTCCTTCAGACTGATCATCCCGCTGCCCCAGAGGATCGCGTAGATCGCGGGGCTGTAGGTCACGCCTGAGCCAGCCGGGGTGAACGTGTAATCAGCGGGAATGCTGCCGGCGTAGCTCCAGGAAAACGAGCCCGGCGCGTTGGGGGCGATGCTGCCGCTGACGCTGCTGCTGCCGTTGCCGTTGTAGCTGTCGTTCCCGACGTAGACGCCACCCCCCGAGCCTCCGCTTGCGCTGCCGCCGCCGGCACCCGCCGTTCCTGAAAAGCTGCCCAGGTTGTCCCAGCGGATCGTCACCTGATTCAAGGTACCGCTGCCCGTGCTGTAGCTTGAGAACGGGTTCATGCTGGCGACGATGGGGCCGACCAGCGTCCAGCTATCCGAGTCGTTCGTGAACGCGCTGAATGACTGCGTGAAGGTCTGGGTCTGGACGATCTGGTAGCTGCCGGGAATGGCCTGTACGGCAGGAGCGATCGCGACGCCGCCGACCAGGCTGGCAACCGCCAGCAGTCGGCGATTGATACGCAGGGGAGTGAACATGATGCGGGACCTAGTGAGAGACATCCGAAGGGATGTCTGCCACAGGGCTCCAGCAACAATGGTGCCACCGCCTCGGCATATTCCGGACGATCAAGGACTTGGGGCGCCTCCAAGCATGCTGCCTTGTGCCGTGCCGTACAGTCTTGACTGTTTATGTCACTCGGCCCGGCATGCGCTTTGTCACGCCGGGCGAAGGAGCCTCTTCGCAGGGCCTCTGACAGGCCCAGGATGGGCCCATTCTGATCAGGCGGCCAGCTCGGTCCGCGGCAGCGTCTCCACTGGCCGTTCGATCGAGTCCAGCCAGTGTCCGAGCTTCTCGAAGGCACCGCGACGCTGCTCCAGCAGATATTCCAGTTCGGGTGCACCTCGAGCCGTGCTGCGGGCACCATGCTCCAGGCAGGCCGAGATCACGGCTGACGGCACACCCAGGTCGGCCAGCAGCGAGGCGGCCGTACGACGCAGATCCAGCGGCGTCCAGGCGCCACCGTTCAGCAGCAGCTCCATGGTGGCGGCCGAGCGTCCCTTGATCTGGGTGCCGCGCTGGCGGTCGCGGATCTGCTTGCCGAGCGCCTTGGGTGACAGCGGCTCGGTATTGATGCGACCGGGAAACACCCACTCCGAGGAGCGGCGCAGCACGCCTTCGTCGCGAAAGTGACGCAGGGCAAAGTCGGACAGCGGAATCACGTGCGCTTTGCCGCTGTGGCTGTAGCGCGGCGGGATGGTCCAGGTGCGTCGGGCGATGTCGATGTCACGCCAGCGCGCGGTGGCGACCTCGCCGATCCGTGCGCCGGTGGCGAGCATCAGCCAGGTGGCATGACGGATGTGCCGGGCCAGTCGCGCCGATCCCATGCGCTGCGCCAGTTCGCGCACTTCCTCGTGCGACAGGGTGCGCGAGCGGGGCTCCTGGGCACCGCACAGCTCGACCTTGCGCAGGGTGGCGGTCGGATCGTCGTCGACCCAGCCTTCCTGGAGCGCCCAGCGAAACATCTGGCGAAGATCAGCCAGCACGCAGCCAGCCTGTCGCGCCGAACCGCGATCGATGATGCGCTGCAGGACCTCGGACACCCGGGCCGAGTCGACCTGCTTGATGTCGACCTCGCCCAGCAAGGGCAGCACATCCTTGTGCATGCTGCGGTAGACCGATTCGCCCGAGTCCTTTCGGGCGGTGAGCTTTTCCCGATACCAGTGCTCGAAGGTCTCGTTGACCGTGAGCGCGGTGTCTTGCGGAAGGGCCCCGATCGGCCGTGGCGAGACCACGGTTCGCGAGGCCACCGGCGCATTGCGCAGCGCCACCGCCGGCACACGGGGCCGCGGCGTCTGGGCAGCGGCTGCGCCGCCCACCAGAGGGCGAAGCTGCTCGGCGCGCTGGCGAATCGCCGCCAGGCTGTTGTCGGGCCAGATTCCGACTCGCTGCTCGGCGCCACTGGCGCCCGCATGAAGACGGAAATCCACGACGATCCGGCGCACCGGATGGGGTTCGATCCGGACCGTTCCGGTCAGATCGGTGTTCTCGACCAGACGGCGACCGACATCTGATTCGTTCAACCGCTCCAGTTCCTGACTCGACAGCATGCTTTGAGCGCTCCCGCCATGTGACGCTTGATGACCCCACGATCTTGCGTGGGCAGCAGGCGGTGCGTGGCGGTGGCCCGTTGAAATGCAGTTTCGTGCCGCCAGACGGCGGCTGTCAGCGGGCGTTGCTGACGGCGGGGCTGATCTCGGGTGCGTCCAGGTGCTCTGCGACGCGGTGGAATTCAGGGAAGCGCGCAAAGAGCGTGTCGATGGGCGAGGCGCGGCCGAAGAGATCGCCTTGCAGGTATTCGACCCCCATTTCGCGCAGTCGCGCATGCACGGTTTCGCTGTGCACATGCTCGGCCACCGTGCGCAGGTTCAGGCGTTTGGCGACCCGCACCGTGGACATGACGATTTCCTCGTCGATCGGGCTCGTCGTGATGTTGCGGATGAAGGAGCCGTCGATCTTCAGGTAGTCCAGCGGGAAGCGCTTGAGGTACTCGAAGGTGGCCAATCCGGTGCCGAAATCGTCCAGCGCGATCCCGAATCCCTGCGCCTTCAGGTCATCGACCAGCCGCGACGCGGCCGAGGGGTTGCGGATGGCCTCGCTCTCGGTGATCTCGAACACGATCTTGTCGGCAGGCACACCGCACAGGGAGCGTTGCTGGCGGATGTACTCGGCGATCGCACCGTCGCTCAGCGTGGCGCCCGACAGGTTGATCGAGCACTTCCAGGTGCGGGCAAGCGCCTCGGGATGGTTGGCCAGCCATTCGAAGGCGCGTCGGATGACCGCCCGATCGAAGGTCACCGACATCTGCGACTGCACCGCCAGCGTCAGGAACTCGGGGGGCTGGATCAGCGTGCCTTCGCGATCGCGCAGCCGAGTGAGGATCTCGTAGGAGATCAGGCCTTCGGGTGCGTCCGGATCAATCACCGGCTGGGCATAGAGCTCCAGGCGCGATTCGCGGATCGCCTCGCGCAGGTGCTCGACCTTGTTCTGCAAGGCGCGCCGCGAGTCGATCATTGACTGTGACAGCGGCTCGACGAACAGCTGCGGGTCGCGCACGCTGGCGGCAATCGCCAGGGCGTCGGCCAGGGACGACAGGCAATCCTCGCTGTTGATGAGCGCATGGCGATCGATCAGCAGACCGCCGACACAGACCTGCAGCCGCAGGCTGCCGTGCTCGGCCGCGAACAGCTGCCCGGCCAGTTGCGCATAGACGTCGCGCGCGACGTTGCGTACCTGGGCCACCGTGTCGGATTCGATCACCAGCGCATAGCGGCCGGCGGACAGGCGTGCCGCGAACTGCAGACCGGGCTGGGCTTGCAGCAGCGCCGCGGCAGACTGTTCCAGTTGCATGGCCGGCAGGGGGCCGCACAGATCGGTGACCGCGTCGAAATTGGTGAGGTGCACGCCGATCAGGCCCAGGTTCGGGCGCGAGGATCGGGCCAGGCGGTCGCCGAATTCGGCCAGCATGCCGCGGTCGTTGAGCAGCCCGGTGGTCATGTCCTGCCGGGCCTGCTGGGCGACTCGCATGAGCGCCATGCGTCGGTCGGCGGCCACCGCCTGAAGCACCTGGGCGATGACCACCGCGCAGAACACCATCACCGTGGTCTCCAGAGTGCGGTCCAGCGCATGGTCCGACAGGGGTGACTGATAGGCGCGCGCGGCCAGGATAGGCAGACTCGAGAGCAGCAGCGTCAGGGCATTGACCCGCTCTTCGGTCCGGGTGGCCGACCACACCACGATCGGAAAGAACAGGAACAGCAGCATGTTCGCGTAGGCCGGCTGTCCGGCGGACGACAGACCGAAGTGGGTCAGCCCAAGTGCGAGCGACATCGAGACCGAAGTGATGTCGAACCCGGGCAGGACGTTCTGACCTGGCGTGTCCTCGATCAGCGCCAGCACCGCGGGCGCAATCAGGGTGGTGCCCAGAGCGCTGGCCAACCAGGCGGCCAGGAACACGTCCACGGGATGATCAACTGCCTCGAGCGTCTGGAGGGCCTGCAGGCCGCCCACCGCCAACGCCATGATGGGTGCGCCGACGGCCAGGGCGACGGCCAGGAACCTGACGATGGGCTGCAGCCGGTATTCGGCCGGATTCCAGCTGTTCAGCCGGCGCAGGACCTCGATCGATACCAGTGCAGCCGCCCCGGTGCCCAGGGCGGCCGCCCCGGCGAGCGTGCGGTCATCGAGGTTGAAGAGGCCATAGGCCAAGGTACCGATCGCGGCCGGCAGCACCCAGCGGCGTCCGTACTTCCAGCCGAACGCGAAGCTCGCTCCCACCGCGGGCCACATGACCAGTGCCATCGGGTGTCCGGCCGAGACCGCGCGGGCCACCAGACACAGCAGGAAGGTGAGCAGGGCGATCAGGACGGCGCGCGGAAGGGCGGCGAGCGGCCTGTCAGGTTCGGTCGGTGAAGTCGTCACGCGTGGTACCGCTTGAGGGTCGCGGCAGTGTACCGCAGCGACCCCATGATGATCAGGGCTGAGAGCGGCTAGCTTGGTTCGATCGCGGCTGCAGCACTGCCTCTGGCACGGATGGACGGTCTGCGCGGGACGATGGCCGGCGCCAGCACCGCGAGGCGGGCACAGGGCCTCCAATGAAAAACGCGCCGCCCGTTGCCGGTGCGGCGCGTTGCCGTGCAGTGGATGTGCGCCGGGATCAGGCCGCCATCAGCTCGCGCAGCACGAAGGGCAGGATGCCACCGTGCTTGAAGTAGTCCACCTCGATCGGCGTGTCGATCCGCGACAGCAGCGTCACCTTGCGAGTGGCACCGTTGCCCGAGCGGATGGTCATGACGATGTCCTGCTGCGGCTTCATCTCGGCCGGGAACTCGATGTCGAAGGTCTCGTCGCCCTTGATGCCCAGCGACTCCCAGGAGTCGGTGCCCTTGAACTGAAGCGCCAGCACGCCCATGCCGACCAGGTTCGAGCGATGGATACGCTCGAAGCTGCGCGCCACGACTGCCCGAACGCCGAGCAGCTGCGTGCCCTTGGCCGCCCAGTCACGCGACGAGCCGGTGCCGTACTCCTCGCCACCGAAGATCACGGTCGGCACGCCATCCTTGACGTACTTCATGGCGGCGTCGTAGATCGCCATCTTCTCGCCAGTCGGCTGATGCAGGGTCAGACCGCCTTCCTCGCGCGCGCCATCGGCCTGGGCAGGAAGCATCAGGTTCTTGATGCGCACGTTGGCAAAGGTGCCGCGCATCATGACCTCGTGGTTGCCGCGCCGGGCGCCGTAGGAGTTGAAGTCCGCCTTGAGCACGCCGTTGGCCAGCAGGTACTTGCCTGCGGGCGAGGTGTCCTTGATCGAGCCGGCCGGGGAGATGTGGTCGGTGGTGATCGAGTCGCCGAACAGGCCCAGGGCACGCGCGCCCTTGATGGCCGCGGTGGCCCCGGGCGTCATGTTGAAGTCCTGGAAGAAGGGCGGGTTGGCGATGTAGGTCGACTTCGGCCAATCGTAGGTCTGGCCGGCCGCTGCCGGGACCGCGTTCCACAGGGTATGGTCCTTGGTCAGGTCGCCGTACAGGCGGCGGAA
>JBILSK010000454.1:0-2976 GCA_044372165.1 Burkholderiaceae bacterium
GACTGCTTCGCCCGTGAGCGCCATGTGATCGCGCCAGACTGGCGCGGCTTTGGCCTGACCGAGCGCACGCGCGAAGCCTGCTACTGGTTTCCGGATTACCTGGCCGACCTGGAAGCACTGCTCGACGAGATGCTGCCGGGCCGGACGATCGATCTGGTCGGCCACAGCATGGGGGCCAACGTCTCGATGCTGTTTGCGGGGCTGAGGCCCGATCGCATCCGCAAGCTGGTGAATCTGGAGTCCTTCGGCCTGCCCGCGACCGATCCTTCCCAGGCACCGGGCCGCCTGCGCGAGTTCCTGGATGAACTGAAGCAGGCGCCGCGCCTGCGTGACTACGCGTCCCTGGCCGAGGTGGCCGAGCGCCTTCGCAAGACCAACCCCCGGCTCGACGCGGCCAAAGCGGCCTGGCTGGCGCAGCACTGGGCGGCGCAAACGGCCTCGGGGCGCTTCGAGTTGCTGGGCGACCCGGCGCACAAGGTGGTCAATCCCTACCTGTGGCGAGTCGATGAATCGATGGCGGTCTGGAGCGAGATCACAGCGCCGGTGCTGCTGGTCGGTGCCATGGACGACACGCGCTGGAAGCGTTACGAGACCAGCGACGAATTCAAGCATCGCCTGTCGGTCGTCAAGCAGCTGCAAGTGGTTGGCATGCCCGATGCCGGCCACATGGTGCATCACGACCAACCGGCCCGCGTGGCCGAGTTGATCGAGGCCTTCATCGATGGCTGACCCCTCTCGCGCGACGGGCGCAACCCGCTCGGCACTCAACGCCGATCTTCATTGCCATTCGGTGGTGTCGGACGGAACACTGACGCCCGAAGCCCTGGTCGAGCGCGCCCATCGCAATGGGGTCGAGCTGCTGGCGCTCACCGATCACGACGAGCTGGCCGGGTTGGCCCCGGCAGCCGCCCGTGCGAGTGCGCTGGGCCTGCCCTTCGTGCCCGGGGTCGAGGTGTCGATTTCCTGGGGCGGTGAAACCATCCATGTCGTGGGGCTGCGCATCGACTGGCGCGATCCGGTACTGGCTGCAGGTCTTGCAGCCACCCGCAGCGGCCGCGACGAACGGGCCCGCGAAATGGCCGACCAGCTGGCGGCAGCAGGGGTGCCGAACGCCTACGAGGGCGCCTGCCGCTATGTCGGCAATCCGGAGCTCATCTCGCGCAGCCACTTTGCGCGCTACATCGTCGAGACCGGCCTGTGCGCCAGCGTCGACCAGGTCTTCGATCGTTTCCTGGTCGAGGGCAAGCCGGGCTTCGTGCCGCACCGTTGGGCGAGCATGACCGATGCGGTGGGCTGGATTCGTGGCGCGGGCGGCCATGCAGTGATGGCGCATCCGGGTCGATACACGCGCCTGGGCGAGCTGGCCATGGAGCAGCTGCTGCGCGAGTTCTGCGACGCAGGCGGCAGTGCGCTGGAGGTCGTGAGCGGCAGTCATAGTCCCGGCCAGGTCCAGGAATGGGCGGCCACGGCACTGAGGCTGGGTCTGGCCGCCTCGCGGGGCTCCGACTTTCACAGCCCGGTCGAGAGCCGCCACGACCTGGGCAGCGTGGCGTCGCTGCCCGCTGCCCTGCGCCCGGTGTGGCAGGACTGGCCCGAGGCACTGATGCGGGAGCCACGGTGACCCAGCGCTTCGAGATCCATCCGACCCACCCGCAGAAGCGCCTGATCACGCAGGCGGCGGCCCTGCTCAAGTCGGGCGGTCTGCTGGTGATCCCCACCGACGCCTGCTACGTGCTGGCCTGCCAGCTCGACGACAAGGGTGCAGTCGATCGCCTGCGTGCCTTGCGGGGCATCGATGATCGACACCTGCTCACCCTGATGTGTCGCGACCTGAAGGAAGTCTCGGTCTACGCGCAGATCGACAATCAGCAGTACCGCTTTCTGCGCGACTGGACACCCGGGGCCTACACCTTCATCCTGCCGGCCACGCGCGAAGTGCCGCGACGCCTGTGGCACCCCTCGCGCAAGACGCTGGGCTTGCGTGTGCCGGCGCATCCGGTGGTCGCACACTTGCTCGAAGCGCATGACGCACCGGTGATCACCAGCAGCCTGATGCTGCCGGGCGACGAGCTCCCGATCTCCGATCCGGACGAGGCCGTGAGGCGTCTGTCCGGGCGCGTCGATCTGGTGATCGACGCAGGCGCCCAGGGCCTGGAGCCCACGACCGTGATCGACATGACCGGCGACAGCCCCCAGGTCACGCGGGTGGGCTGCGGCCCGATCGACCGAATGACGCGCTGAGTGCGACGGGCGCCGCGGCCGACCGCGTAGAATGTGCGCCCATGTTCGCACCTCGCATCCTCTCCGGCATGCGCCCGACCGGCGCACTTCACCTTGGCCACTACCACGGCGCGCTCAAGAACTGGGTCCGCCTGCAGGCCGAGCAACCCTGCTTCTTCTTCGTGGCCGACTGGCATGCGCTCACCACGCACTACGAGTCGCCCGAAGTGGTCCAGCGCAACATGTGGGATATGGTGGTCGATTGGCTGGCCGCCGGCGTCGATCCTGCCCAGTCCGTGCTCTTCGTGCAGTCCCGGGTGCTGGAGCACGCCGAGCTGCATCTGCTGCTGTCGATGTCCACGCCGCTGGGCTGGCTCGAGCGGGTGCCGACCTACAAGGACCAGCAGGAAAAGATCAGCGAGCGTGATCTCACCACCTACGGTTTTCTCGGTTACCCCCTGCTGCAGGCGGCCGACATCCTGATCTATCGCGCCAGCGGTGTGCCGGTCGGCGAAGACCAGATTCCGCACATCGAACTCACGCGCGAGGTCGCGCGGCGCTTCAATCATCTGTTTGGCCGCGAGCCCGGCTTCGAGGAAAAGGCCCAGGCGGCCGTGCGCCAGCTGGGTGGCAAGCGGGCCAAGGCTTACGCCGAACTGCGTGCGCGATTCCAGGAAAAGGGCGACACCGAGGCCCTGGCCGAGGGCCGTGCGCTGGTGGAGAGTTCGGGCAGCCTGTCGGGGGCCGATCGTGAAC
>JBILSK010000455.1:0-2971 GCA_044372165.1 Burkholderiaceae bacterium
GGGGTGGACGTGCGGCGGGCGAGCCCCTGCGCCCGCCCATGGTCACCCTGCAGATTCTGGGCGGACGCAAGGAAAAGATCAGGCCGGGCGACGTGATGGGTGCGCTCACCAAGGACCTCGGCTTGCCCGCCGACAGTGTCGGCAAGATCAACGTCAATGACTTCTCGACCTATGTCGCCGTCAGTCGCGATGTCGCCGACCGTGCCGAACAGGGCCTGAACCGAGGCAAAGTGAAGGGACGCTCGGTGAAGGTGAGACGCCTGTAGAAGCGCCGTCCCGCCTCCGCGTCAGACCTTCACAGGCGGTGCCTGCCGAGCCGCGGCGGCGGCCTCGAACGCAGCCAGCCGCGCAGCGAAGGCGCCCTGCAATCCCTGCGCACTGCCAGCGGGCGCTGCCGCAACCGGTGGCAGGGTTTCGAAGAAGTGGCAGGCTACCAGCTGCCCCTCGCCCGCATCACGCAAGACGGGCTCCTCGCTGCTGCATCGACTCTGGGCATGCGGACATCGCGTGTGAAAGCGGCATCCAGAGGGCGGCTTCATCGCACTGGGTACGTCACCGCTCAGGATGATGCGCTGACGCTCGGCGCCCGGGTCGGGACGCGGAATGGCCGACAGCAGTGCCTGCGTGTAGGGGTGACGGGGACGCTGGTACAGGCTGCGCTTGTCCGCGATCTCGACCAGCTTGCCCAGATACATGACGGCGACGCGATCGCTGATGTGCTTGACCACCGCCAGGTCATGCGCAATGAACAGGTAGGACAGGCCGAAGCGCTTTTGCAGGTCTTGCAGCAGGTTGACCACCTGCGCCTGAATCGAGACATCGAGTGCCGAAACAGGTTCGTCACAGACGATGAGATCCGGATTGACCGCAAGTGCCCGGGCAATGCCGATGCGCTGGCGCTGCCCACCCGAGAACTGATGGGGATACCGTCGCGCGTGCTCGGGCAGCAGGCCCACCACTTGCAGCAATTCGGCCGCACGCTCGGTGCGCTCGGCAGCGCTGCCAATGTCGTGGACCTGCATCGGCTCGACAAGGATGTCACCCACTGTCATGCGCGGATTGAGCGAAGCGTACGGGTCTTGAAAAATGATCTGCAGATGGCGACGCATCCGTCGCATCGCGTCCTCGTCGAGGTGCGCGATGTCCTCGCCACGAAAGTGGATCGAGCCTGCCGAGGGCGCCATCAGTCGCAGGATCATGCGACCGGTGGTCGATTTGCCGCAGCCGGACTCGCCCACCAGCGCCAGGGTCTCGCCGCGAGCGATCTCGAAGCTCACGTCGTCGACCGCCTTCACCGTGCCGACCGTGCGATTGAAGATGACACCGCGCTTGATCGGAAAGTGCTTGACCAGACCTTGCACGCTCAGCACGGTGTCACGGTCCGTCGATGATGCGGTCATCGAGACATCTCCTGGATCGACTCGACCGGCGCGCGCCAGCAGGCCACCTGGTGCGCTGCCCCCATGTCGCGCAGGGGCGGCGGCTCCTGCACGCAGCGAGCCTCGGAGAACGGACAACGCGGCGCGAATCGACAGCCGCGGGGTTGATTGGCGGGACTGGGCACCGTGCCCTCGATGGTGGCCAGGCGCTTGCGCTCGACATCCAGCCTGGGAATCGATCCCAGCAGACCGATCGTGTAGGGATGCTGGGGATCGTTGAAGATCGCATCGACCGGCGCGCTCTCGACGATCTGCCCCGCGTACATCACCACCACGTCGTCGGCGAGCTCGGCAATCACGCCCAGATCATGGGTGATCATCAGGATCGCCATGCCCAGCCGCTGCTGCAGATCGCGCATCAGCTCCAGGATCTGCGCCTGGATGGTCACATCCAGTGCCGTGGTCGGCTCGTCTGCAATCAGCAACGCCGGTTCGCAGGCCAGTGCAATCGCGATCATCACGCGCTGGCGCTGACCGCCGGACAAGTGATGCGGAAAGTCATCCAGACGCTGGGCCGCCGAGGGGATGCGAACCAGCTCGAGCACTTCGATCGCCCGTGTCCGGGCCTGCTCTGGCGACACCTTCTTGTGCGCGCGGATGACCTCGATGAGCTGGCGGCCGATGGTGTGAACCGGATTGAGCGAGGTCATGGGCTCCTGAAAGACCATGGACATCCGACTGCCGCGCAACAGCCGCCGCGCTTGCGGCGACAAGCCCAGAATGTCCTGCCCCTCGAAGACGATGGCATCGGCCGTGACCTCGCCGGGCTCGGCAACCAGCCCCATAAGTGACAGCGAGGTCACACTCTTGCCGCACCCGGACTCGCCGACCAGACCGACGGTTCGCCCTCGTGCCACATCGAAGCTGATGCCATCGACTGCCTTGAAGAGACCCCGGTCGGTGCTGAACCAGGTACGCAATCCGCGCACCTGCAACAGCGCCGAATCCCGACCCTCGGCGCCGGTCTCGGCCGACATCGCATCCATGGCAGTGCCCGCGCTCATGTTCATGCTCAGTAGCTCAGGTCCAGGCCCTTGTAGTTGGTGTACTGGAAGAGCATGTGCGACCGCGCTCCCTTGAGCTTCTTGTTGGTGGTCTGGTACATGTTGACGTTCATCACCGGAATCCAGAGATGCTCGTTCATGACGATGGTCTGGACTTCGCCATAAGCCTTGGCCCGATCGGCATCAGTGAGCGCGATGCGGCCCTGGCGAATCAGGTCATCGACCTTGGGGTTCTTGTAGTTCATGCGGTTGGGCACCGGGATCTGCGCCGAATCGAAGTAGAAGTTCATCAATTCGCCCGCCGACAGATACGGCACGGTGACCGTCCAGAGATCAAAGTCCTGGCCGCTCAGCTTGGCCGGCATGATGGTGGAATCGAGCGCCGTGATCCGCCAGTCGATGCCCACCTTGCGCAGCTGCCCCTGGATGGCCTCGGTCATCCGCGGAAAGTAGGTCACCTGCGGGATGTAGACGATGGGCGCCAGTCGCACACCATCCTTGACCCGAATGCCATCAGGCCCGGGCTTC
>JBILSK010000456.1:0-2970 GCA_044372165.1 Burkholderiaceae bacterium
TCAGCCGTGATCGCCGATGCGCACGATCTTCAGCGTATTGGTGCCCCCCGACTTGCCGATCGGCTCGCCGATCGTCATCAGGATCAGATCGCCGGCCTGCACGACGCCCAGGTCGATGAGCTTCTGCTCGGCCTCGAGCAGCAGGCTTTCGCGATCCAGGGCCTTGAAGTTCATCAGCACCGGATGGACCTCGCGATACAGCGCCATGCGACGACGGCTACCTTCTTCGGGCGTCAGGGCGTAGATCGGGACCCCCGAGTCCAGGCGCGACATCCACAGCGCGGTCGACCCCGACTGGGTCAAGGCGCAGATCGCCCGGATCTTCATGTGCACCGCGGTGAAGAGCGCCGCCATCGCGATCGCCTGGTCGATTCGACCGAAGGTGCGATTGAGAAATTCCTTTTCCAGGGTGAAGGTGCCCGATCGATCGGCTTCCTCGCAGACCCGCGCCATGGCCGTGACCGTCTCCACCGGAAAGCGCCCGCTTGCCGTCTCGGCCGACAGCATCACCGCATCGGTGCCATCGATCACCGCATTGGCTACATCGGAGACTTCGGCCCGCGTGGGCACCGGTGCCTCGATCATTGACTCCATCATCTGGGTCGCTGTGATCGTCAGCTTGTTGAACTCCTTGGCCATGCGGATCATGCGCTTTTGCAGGGCCGGCACGGCTGCGTCGCCGACCTCCACCGCCAGATCACCGCGCGCCACCATGATGCCGTCCGAGGCCTTGAGGATCTCCTCGAGATTGCCGATCGCCTCGAAGCGCTCGATCTTGGCGATGATCGCGGCACGCCCACCTGCAGCCCGCGACAGCTCGCGCGCCATGTAGATGTCGGACGCCACCTTGGGAAACGAGACCGCCAGGAAATCGGCGGAAAAGGCCACGGCTGTCTTGATGTCCTCCATGTCCTTGGCAGTCAGCGCTGGTGCCGACAGTCCGCCGCCCTGCCGGTTGATGCCCTTGCGGTCGGACAGCACGCCACCCATGGTCACGGTGCAGGCAATGCTGCGATCGGTGACCTGATCCACGCGCATCGTCATGCGCCCATCGTTGAGCAGCAGCGTGTCGCCGCTCTTCACATCGTTGACCAGGCCGACATAGTCCAGGCCGACATGCGTCTCGTCGCCCAGTTCGCAGTCGATGTCGAAGGCGAAGCGATCGCCTTCGGTGAGGGTCACCTTGCCTTGCGCAAAGCGGCCGATCCGGATCTTGGGGCCCTGCAGGTCGGCCAGCACACCGATGTCACGTCCCAGGCGAGCCGCGATTTCGCGCACATTGGCCACCATCTGCCGATGCGACTCGGCGGTGCCATGAGAGAAGTTGACCCGCACCACATCGACCCCTGCGCGGATCAGGCGCTCCAGCACGGCGGGATCGGCGGAGGCCGGGCCCAGGGTGGCCACGATCTTGGTTGCTCGGGGGATGCTCATCGGTACACCTCTGGCTGAAAACCGTGCCCGCAGGGACGGTTGATCTGGGTCAAGGCCGCCTGCGAGGCGAATTCGCCGGTTCGAGACGGTGTCGCTATGATCCACCATCGCTGTTGCGAGCGGGCGACAGGCCGATTCGACCGCAGGCCTTTGCAGCGCCGGTGCCTGGGTGCCTTGGCACCCCGCTTGCGTCCCTCCCAGCGCCCTCAGCTCCTTTCCGGACCTCGACGGCCGCCATGCCGCCTGCCAGCGACTATTCCCTGCTCGACGATCCTGCCGAACTGGCCGAGGTCGCGCGCGAGCTGCCGCCTTCACGCGTGGGCGCGCGGCGGATGGAAACCGTCGTGACCATCGACGGCGTGCACTGCGCCGCCTGCGTGGTGGCCATTGAATCGGCCTTGCGCGACTCGGTCGAATCGGTCACGGTCAATGCCGCCACCCGGCGGGCCCGACTGGTCTTCACGCCCGACACGCAAGCACTGTCCGGCCTGTTTCGTCGCATCGCCGCGCTGGGTTACCAGCCACGGCCGGTGTCGCAGGGGGCGATCGGCCTGGCCGAGGCGGCCGGGCGCAGGCGCTCGTTGTGGCGCATGCTGGTCGCCACCCTGTGCATGATGCAGGTGATGATGTATGCCACGCCGCGCTACGTGGCCGGCGAGGGCGACATGCCCGCCGACATCGTGCAGCTGCTGATCTGGGCCGAATGGGTGCTCACCCTTCCCGTGATGGTGTTTGCGGCCGGCCCCTTCTTCGTCAACGCCTGGCGCGACCTGCGGGCACGGCGCATCGGCATGGACGTGCCGGTCGCCCTGGGCATCGCAGTGACCTTCATTGCCAGCAGCGTGGCCGCGTCGACCGGCGGCGGCGAGGTCTGGTTCGACTCCGTCAGCATGTTCGTCGCCTTCCTGCTGGTCGGTCGCTGGCTCGAGGCGGCGGCGCGCGAGCGGGCCCTGGCCGGGGTGGCCGACCTGCTGGCCCGGCTACCCGAAACCGTCGAGCGCCTGGACCCCGGTGGCGCGGCCACCCCGGTGACCCTGCGCCAGCTGCTGCCGGGCGATCGCATTCGCGTGGCAGTGGGTCAGACCGTGCCCGCCGATGGCACCGTGTGCGCGGGACGCTCGCATGCCGACGAATCACTGCTCACCGGCGAGAGCCGTCCCGTGCCCAAGCAGCCGGGCGATGCGGTGTCGGCGGGCAGCATCAATCTGGACGGCCCCATCGAGCTCACCGTGACACGCGCAGTGCGCCACTCGCGGATGCAGGAAATCATCGACCTGATCGACGCGGCCTCGGCCCGCAAGCCGCGCCTGGCCCAGCTGGCCGATCGCTGGGCCGGCCCCTTCCTGGTGGCAGTGCTGCTGCTGGCGGCGCTCGCCTTCACGGTCTGGCGCTTCATCGACCCCGCGCGGGCCATCTGGGTGGCGGCCTCGGTGCTGGTGGTGGCCTGCCCCTGTGCCCTGTCGCTGGCGACTCCCACTGCCCTGCTGGCGGCGGCCGGTCGCCTGGCGCGCATCGGCCTGCTGGCCCGATCGCCTG
>JBILSK010000457.1:0-2967 GCA_044372165.1 Burkholderiaceae bacterium
CGCGGCACGGCCGTCGACAACGACTTGCAAGCCTGGGACGACGCCATGCGGGTCAATGTGACCTCGATGATGCTGATGGCCCGCTTTGCGATTCCCGAGATGAGAAAGCAGGGCAAGGGCGCCATCGTCAACCTCGCCTCGGTCGCCGGACTGCTGGGCAGCCAGACTGGGCTGCTCTATCAGACTTCCAAGGGTGCGGTGGTCAACATGACCCGCGGCATGGCCACCCAGCATGCCGCAGAGGGCATTCGCGTGAACTGCGTGGCCCCGGGCATGGTCTACACACCCATGGTCTACGCGGCGGGCATGAGCCCCGAAGTGCGCGAATCCCGCCGGATGCGCTCCCTGCTGCAAGTCGAAGGCAGTGGCTGGGACGTCGGCGAAGCGGTGACCTTTCTGGCCAGCGATGCCGCGCGCTGGATCACCGGCGTGGTGCTGCCGGTCGATGCCGGCACCACGGCCACCTCGGGCCGGGTCTCGGCACCCGGCGAAAAGACCGTCCCACGCTGAGTCTCAATCCTTCTTCCCCCAGGACATCCGATGACCCGACTGCCCTTTGTCAACACCGAACAGCCTTCGCCCGAACTGGGCGCCGTGATCGATGGCCTGCGCCAGGTCGCCGGCGCCGACTTCAAGGTGCCCAACCTGTATCGCATCATCGGACACTCGCCGCAGATGCTCAAAGGCTGGATCGACTTCGCCTGGCCGCTGCGCCTCAATGCGACCACCGAGCGCAGCCTGCGCGAGCTGCTGATCCTGCGCGGCGCGCAAATTTGCGAAGCCCGTTACGAGTGGGCCCACCATGTCCCGATGGCCTTCGATGCGGGTGTGAGCCGCGAGCAGGTCGCAGCCTTGCACCGCTGGCGCGAGGCCGGCTGCTTCGATGCCCGCCAGCGTGCCGCACTGCAGGTAGCCGAAGAGGTGAGCCAGGGGCCGGGCGCCTCGGCCGAGGCGATCGACGCCCTCAAGCAAGCGGGCTTCAGCGAGGCTCAGGTGGTCGAACTGGTGCTGACCGCCTCGTTCTATGTCTGTGTCGCACGCTTTCTGGCATCGATGGCCATGCCCCTGGAGGCCGGCTACGAACGCTATCTGGACGGCGGTCAGTGCCGCTTGCCAGCGGGCATCTGAGCGCCGATTCGAGCAATCCACTCGGCCGCCAGCAGCGCGATCAGACCGCACCCGACGAAGCCCGCGACCAGCGGGGTCAGGGTGCCGTCGTAGCGCTGCGCGATCAGCCCGCCCACCCCGACCGCGATCAGCGAGGTGAAGGAGCCGATCACAGAGGCCGCCATGCCGGCGATCCTGCCCATGGGCTCCATCGCCAGCGCGTTCAGATTGCCGAACAGCATGCCCTTGCAGAAGAACGCGAACAGCATGTAGACGATGAATACCGGGAAGGGCGGGCGGCCCCCGGTGAGCAGACACAGGGCCAGGAACGCCATCGCCAGCAGGATGAGGGTGCGCAGCGCCAGGCGCACCAGCCGGTGCATGCCCAGGCGCATCACCAGCCGGGCATTGGTCGCCGAGGCCAGCCCCATGGAACCGGCCACCACCGCAAACCACAGGGCAAACAGATCGCCCTGGCCGTAGAGCTCGCCGAAGACCTGCTGCGAACTGCCCAGGTAGCCCACCATGGCACCGAAAAGGCACCCTGCGGCCAGCGTGTAGCCCATGCTCACCCGATGCGTGAGCACCTCGCGTGCCGCACCCGCCAGCGATGCCACCGTCAGAGGCCGACGTCGCTCGACCGGCAGGGTTTCGGCCTGACGCAACCACAGCCATACGGCTGCGATCAGCGCGATCACCAGAAAGATCAGGAAGATCATTCGCCAGCTGGCCACCAGCAGCACAGCCTGTCCCAGCGCCGGCGCGATCACCGGCACGATGATGAACACCGACATCACCAGCGACATCACGCGGGCCATGGCGGCGCCGGCCTGTCCGTCACGCACCATGGCCATCGCCGCAATCCGCGGCCCTGAGGCGCCCACGCCCTGGATGGCTCGACCGGCCAGCAGCATCGCGAAGCTGCTGGCGGTCAGGCACAGCAGGGCGCCCAGGCTGTAGATCGCCAGACCGGCCAGGATCGCCGGCTTGCGCCCGATGCGATCGGACAGCGGACCGAACAGCAGCTGGCCGCCGCCCAGACCAAGAAAGAAGAGCAGCACGACGAACTGCCGGGCATTGGGGTCACCCGCGCCCAGGTCGGTTGCGATCGTGCCCAATGCCGGCAGCATGGCGTCGATCGACAGCGCCACCAGCGAGGTCAACAGCGCAATCAGGGCGACGAACTCGGCGGGCGGACGGCCAGCGATCGTCGACACCGCAGCGTGGTCACCGCGGGCGCGGGAATCTTGGGTCATGGGGGGTCGACACAGCGTCGCGGGACGCCGCTGATCGATCAGCAGGAAGAAGGGCGAAGACTACGATATCGGGATGACCGCTCAGCGTGTGCCATCAACGATCCGACCGATCTCGGTACGAACCGATCGCCAGGCCTGCTCGTGGCCCTCGGTCCAGTCCGGACCCAGCGTCGCCCTGAAGGTGTCGATCATGGCCACGATGAACAGATCGAAGGCGTCGGCATGCACGCCGATCTGCTGATGGTTCACGAATTCGGAGTGAAACAGACCGGTCGCAAAGCGGCCATCGCCCACCAGGTCCATGATCGCGTCCAGCGCCCGATGCAACATTTCGGCTCGAACATTGCCGGATCGATCAGCCACGAAAAGCGGCTCGACCTCGGGTGCCAGCTCGAACAGGCGCTGGTAGATCGGCGCGGCAGGATCGCCGATCCGGTCGGCCACCTGCTGCAGACTGTCTTCGATCAGGGCGGCGCGAGACAGGGAGGTCGTCGAGTTCATCGACGCAGTGTAGCGCTCGAGGCATGGGCTGCAAGACGCAGGCTCATCCGAACGATCAGGGGGCCCGCGGACCTGGCTGAGCTGTGCTTTGTTTTGCGCATAA
>JBILSK010000458.1:0-2962 GCA_044372165.1 Burkholderiaceae bacterium
CCATCGGCCGCGCTGAGAGTGTTCTCCAGGCGAGGACGGCCGTGCTGGCCGACAACACGGCGGCCGCGATCTTGTAGGCGACGACCGTGCCACCAGACAGCAGGGCGACACCATGGCCGATCAGCACGCTGAGCCAGCTGGCAGCCATCATGCCCATGCTTTCCGGCTGGATCCGGAAACGTTCGTAGGCCGTGAGCCAGAAGCCCATGTCGGTGGCATCCAGGCCTTGCGGGACAAGGATCAGCAAACCGACCAGGACGCTCACCCAGAGCGCCCAGCCCATCGGGTCATTGAGGGTCCTCGAGCGGATGCGCGGCGTGGCGCGTGCGCGGTTCAGGACGGCGACAGAGGGTTGGCTCAAAGAGGCTTGCGACAGCGTGACGGCGGGACGCCCAAGGTCGACAGCTTGGGCCGATCCCGCCCCGGTCTCGCAGCGCTTCGCAACGAACGGTCGCAGACTCGCGGCAAACGGCGCGGGTGATCAGAGATCGTCGCTGTGGCGACCCGTGTGCCCCATCACTTCGACAGACCGGCCTCCCGCGCCTGGATCTGCAGTGCCAGGTAGTGCGAGTAGATGCGGCACTGAGCCAGGCTGCCCGCGGTGAACCACAGGCCGGGTTGCCCGGTGGGGCGCCACATGTTGCGCACCTCGCCGTCATGATCGACCCCCCAGACCAGGCCGACCCGGTCGGCGATCGTATCGCCCAGTGCGCGGCGCACGACTTCCTGTGGGTTGTGATAGCCGGTGGCTGCGACCACCAGGTCGGCCGCCACCACCGTGCCGTCCTTCATGCGCAGGCCCTCGGGCACGAAGCGGTCGATGTCCGCGTACTGGATCAGCCCGACCTTGCCGTCTGCGACCAGGTCCGAGCAGCCCACATTGAAGTAGTAACCGCCGCCTCGACGCAGATACATCATCTGGAAGCCGGTGTCGTCCTCGCCCGCGGTCAGACGGAATCCACGCGCGGTGAGGCGATCGTGCAGCGGCTGGTCGACCTGCTGCGACAGTCGGGTGAAGATCTTGTAGGCATCGATCAGCACCGGGTAGGGCAGCGCCGTGGCCAGCAGGTCGCTGTCTTCGATCGGCATGCCTTCGGTGTAAAGCGCGTAGACCCGCTGGGCCTGGCGCAGACTCACGATATGCGTGGGGCTGCGCTGGATCATGGCGACCGTGGCGCCGAAGGCCTGCAGGTCCTGAGCCACGTCGTGGGCGCTGTTACCGGTGCCCAGCACCAGGGCGCGCCGTCCGCGCCAGTCGCGACCGTCGGTGTAGTCGCCCGAGTGCATCACTGTGCCGCGGAACTCGGCCAGCCCGGGTGCCTGTGGTGTCTTGGGAATCGCACTGACCCCGCAGGCGAACACCAGGTGCCGCGGTTGCAGTGTGCGCACCGTGCCATCGGCCCGGCGGACCTGCACGGTCCAGCGTCCGCTGGCCTCGTCGCGGCTGCCCGAGATCAGCTCCGAGCCGGTCCACACATTCAGCTCGAGGCTCTCGGCATAGGCCTCGAACCAGCCGGCCAGCTTGTCCTTGGGGATGAAGGTCGGCCAGGTCGGCGGAAAGGGCATGTAGGGCAGGTGGTTCACGTGCACTTCGTTGTGCAGCGTGAGCGAGTGATAGCGATGGCGCCAGTTGTCCCCCAGACGTTCCTCGCGGTCGATCACCAGGGTCTCCACGCCGAGTTCGCCCAGGCGGGCGGCAATCGACAGGCCGGCTTGCCCGGCACCGATCACCAGCACGGCGGGATCACGGTCTTCGAAGGCCTGGGTGTGCAGGCGTCGGTCCAGCCAGTTGTCGCTGCCGAATTCGCGGCTGTCCTCGAGTGCATTGCTGCGCACGGCGCGCGCCGGCAGTCGCTCCGGATGCAGGGACTGCAGGGCGGTGACCAGGATCCAGGCGCGCACGCCGCCCGGGCCAGCGGGATCAGGCAAGGCACGCAACACGCCCGAGGCCACACCTGTGGTGGTGCGAAATTCGATCAGGGCTTCCAGCGTGTCCTTGCCGGCCCGCATCACCCAGCGCGGCACGGTCCGATCGGCGGCGATGCCGAGTGCCGACGGACGACTGTCGGGCAGGCAGAACGCCAGGCTGCGGGCAATCTCGGGCCGACCACTGACCGTGCCGATGCTGCCGGTGAGCGCGACCAGGTCGCGCCAGTGGCCGTCCTCGACGAAGAGGGCCGCCGCAGCGGCGGCGTCCTGACGCAGCAGGGCGGCATTGAAGGCGGCTGCCCAGGCCGCAGCGGCGGCAGCCGCCTCGGGCGTTCCGGTGGGAGCGATGCGCGAGGGGGCGGTACAGGCGCCGGTCGTGGCCGAAGCAGCAGAGGCAAGCGAGGACATGGTCGGACTCGATGAGGAAGGGATCAGGAGGGCAGGATCACGCCCTTGCCATCGGACTGCTTGTCGAACAGGGTGTAGGCCTCCTCGGCCTGATCGAGGCGCCAGCGGTGGGTGAAGAGTCGATCGAGGTCGATGCCACGGTCCGCGCAGTATTCGGCGCAGGCGGCCTGGCCCACGGTCGAGAAGGTCCAGGAGCCCATCAGCGTCACCTGCCGACGCAGCAGGTCGGGGCTGACGTCAAGCGTCACGCTGTCGCCTTCGCCGACGAAGCAGGCCTTGCCCCAGGTACGCACGCAGCGCACGGCATCGGCGCGCGCGGTGGGTGATGACGAGGCATCGAGCGATGCATGAGCGCCGCGGCCATGGGTGAGGTCGCGGATGGCCTGCACCACATCGCCGTCGCGTGCGGGGTTGATCAGGTGATGCGCGCCGAACTCCCTGGCCCGTGCCAGGCGCGCGTCGTTCACATCGAGCGCGATCACGCGTGCGCCCATCTGTGCCGCCAGCAGCGTGGCCGACAGGCCGACCGGGCCCTGCCCGAACACGGCGATGGTCTGATCGGCGCTCAAGTCCAAGCGCTTCAAGGCGCCCCAGGCCGTACCGGTGCCGCAGGAGATCGCGGCCC
>JBILSK010000459.1:0-2958 GCA_044372165.1 Burkholderiaceae bacterium
TGAAGAACGTCGACCTGACAGTCGCCCGGGGCGAGAAGATCGTGGTGTGCGGGCCGTCGGGCTCCGGCAAGTCGACCCTGATCCGCTGCATCAACCGCCTGGAGCAGCACCAGCAAGGCGCCATCATCGTCAATGGCACCGAGCTCGATGACGACCTCAAGCACATCGACGCCATCCGCGCCGAGGTCGGCATGGTGTTCCAGCAGTTCAACCTGTTCCCGCACCTGACCGTGCTGGACAACTGCACGCTGGCCCCGATCTGGGTACGCAAGACACCCAAGGCGCAGGCAGAGGCCCGGGCCCTGGAATTGCTCGATCAGGTCAAGATCCGCGAACAGGCACCGAAATACCCGGGCCAGCTCTCGGGTGGCCAGCAGCAGCGGGTCGCCATTGCGCGCGCCCTGTGCATGAATCCGTCGATCATGCTGTTCGACGAGCCCACCTCGGCGCTCGACCCCGAGATGGTCAAGGAAGTGCTGGACACCATGGTGGATCTGGCCCGCGGCGGCATGACCATGGTCTGCGTGACGCATGAGATGGGCTTTGCACGGGCGGTCGCCGACCGCGTGATCTTCATGGACCGCGGCGAGATCGTCGAGCAGAACACGCCGGAGGCGTTCTTCAGCAACCCGCAGAACGAACGCAGCAAGCAGTTCCTCAGTCAGATCCTGGATCGCTGACCGCGCTCATCGGATCGCCCAGCGTCGCATCGCTGTCCTTCGCTTCGCGCGCCTGCAGAGCCCACATCTCGGCATACTTGCCGCCTTGCGCGAGCAGGGCGTCGTGGCGACCCTGCTCCACCACACGCCCGGCCTCCAGCACGATGATCTGATCGGCATCGACGATGGTCGACAGCCGATGCGCGATCACCAGCGTGGTCCGGTGCTGCGCCACTGCACGCAGGGCCTCCTGGATGGCCGCCTCGTTGCGTGAATCCAGCGCGGACGTGGCTTCATCGAGCACCAGCACCGGCGGGTTCTTCAGCAGCATGCGGGCAATCGCGACGCGCTGCTTTTCGCCGCCCGACAGCTTCAGGCCGCGTTCGCCGACATTGGTCTCCCAGCCCTGCGGCAAGGAGGCGATGAAGCCCTCGAGTTGCGCGGCCCGTGCGGCGGCCTCGACCTCGGCGTCGGTGGCCTCGGGGCGGCCGTAGCGGATGTTGTAGCGCAGCGAATCGTTGAACAGCACGGTGTCCTGGGGGACGATGCCGATCGCCGCGCGCAGGCTGTGCTGGGTGACCTGGCGCAGGTCCTGGCCACCGATGCTGATGCGCCCCCCGCTCACGTCGTAGAAGCGGAACAGCAGCCGGGCCAGGGTCGACTTGCCCGCCCCGCTCGAGCCGACCACCGCAGTGGTGGTGCCGGGCGCAATCGCGAAGCTCACCTCGTGCAGGATCGCGCGGTCCGGGCGATAGGCAAACGAGACGCGATCGAAACGCACTTCGGGCGCAGCCGCCACGGCCAGCGCTGGCGCCCCTGGGGCATCGTCAACCTCGCGATGGGCATCGAGCAGGCCGAACAGGCGCTCCATGTCGGCCAGGCTCTGCTTGATCTCCCGGTACAGCACCCCCAGGAAATTGAGCGGCATGTAGAGCTGGATCATGAAGGCATTGACCAGCACCAGATCGCCGATCGACATGCGTCCCTCGACCACGCCGACGGTGGCCCGCCAGACCATCAGGGTCACCGCCACCGCGATGATCGCGGCCTGCCCGACATTGAGCACCGACAGCGAGGTCTGGCTGCGCACGGCAGCGCGCTCCCAGCGCTGCAGGCTCTCGTCATAGCGGCGGGATTCGAAGGCCTCGTTGCCGAAGTACTTGACCGTCTCGTAATTGAGCAATGAGTCGATGGCCCGCACATTGGCCTTGGAATCGAGCTCGTTCATCGAGCGCCGGTGCTCGGTGCGCCACTCGGTCACCCGCACGGTCCAGGCGATGTAGGCACTGAGCGCCACCACGGCAATCCCGGTGAACCAGATGTCGTAGTGGGTGCCCAGGTAGGCGATCACCAGGCTGATCTCGACCAGCGTGGGCAGGATGCTGTAGAGCGTGTAGGACACCAGGCTGGCGATGCCCCGCGTGCCGCGCTCCATGTCGCGCGTGAGCCCGCCGGTCTGGCGTTCGAGGTGAAAGCGCAGGGACAGTGCGTGCAGATGGCCGAAGACCTCCAGCGCCACCTTGCGCACCGCGCGCTGCGTGACCTTCGCGAAGACGAACTCGCGCAGCTCGGTGAACAGGGTGGACGCCACCCGCAGCAGTCCGTAGGCGGCCAGAAGGCCCAGCGGCACCGCGGCAGCGAGCGCGGCAGCCTGAGTGGCGGACTGAGCCGCACCCGCGATGCCCCCCGCGCCGCCTGCACCCGGTCCGCCCGGCACCAGGGCATCGACGATCTGCTTGAGCACGATCGGCACGCCGACCACCGCCACCTTGGCCGCCACCAGCAGGGCGATGGCCACCGCCACGCGCCAGCGGAACTCCCACAGATAAGGCAGCAGGCTGCGCAGGGTCTGCCAGTCGGAGCGGCTACGAGGCGTGGGTGTGGCAGGCGGCAGGGCGGAGGCAGAAGCAGGGCGCATGGCCGACAGTGTCGCTCAAGTCGGGCGGTCTACTTCTTCATCCCGGCCACGAAGGCGTCAATCGCCTGCTCATGCTCGGGCGTGTGATGGGCGATCGCCTGGAAGGCGGCCGACATCTCCAGCAGCGAATCGAGACGCATGTGCTGGCCCTCGCGCATCAGTCGCTTGGCCATGCGCAGGGCCGGTGCGGGATTGGCGGCAATGCGCTGCGCCAGCGCCAGCGCTGTGGACATCAGCTCGTCCGGCGGCACCACCCGCGAGACCAGGCCGCTGGCCAGCGCCTCTGCAGCATCGATGGTGTCTCCGGTGAAGGTCATCTCGCAGGCCTTGGACATGCCGACCACGCGCGGCAGCAGCCAGGCGCCGCCATCGCCCGGAATC
>JBILSK010000461.1:0-2953 GCA_044372165.1 Burkholderiaceae bacterium
GTCTGGCCGGGCTGGCTTGTCACGATTGTGTGACTTATTTCGCGCAACAGGGATGACAAGTTTGGCGTTGGCCGGGCGGGGGCGCGTGCCGCGAAGCCGGATCGAATCGGTCGGTGGCGCATCAAGGGGGTCGGTACGGGTCTGAATCGACCGCTTTGGGGTCGATGCAAGCGTGAGTGTGGGCGGTGTGTGGCGTGCTGGCACGGGGTTTGCACGCAAGCAAGGGCCACATCCCCCGATCGACCCCGACATGTCATCTGTGCAAGAGCGTTCGCCATGAAGCACCCTGTGATGCGACACCTCGCATTCGCCGGTGCGCTGGCGGCGCTGTCGCTGCCAGCCGATGCACCGGCCATGAAATGGGGCTTGATCGCGCCTGTGGCGGACGAGGGTGATCCCGTGCTGGTCCTGGAAGGCGAGGGCAGCTGGCGGCCGTCTGCCCTGATCGCGCCTGCGGCGCTGCGGCGTGTGCGTCCGGTGTCGGCCTCGAGTGCGGCCGACATCTGGCGACGGGCGCTGGCGGCCGATCCCTGTGGCGACGATCAGCTCGGCTTGTCCTGCCCAGGGCAGGGTGCCGATCTGGGGGTGGGGCAGGGTACGCCGCTGGCGCAAGGCCTGGGCACGCCGGTGACCGACTGGACCCGTCTGACCGATGGCGAGGAGCGGTCCGAGAGCGTGCCGCGTGCGGGGTCCGCCATGGGCTGGATGTCCCTGTTTCCGGTGCTGGGCAGCTGGGCTCCGGTGGGCGGGTCGACCGGTTCCGCGGGCACCCCGGGCAGCACTGGCGGTGGCGGTGGTGGTGGTGGTGGCACTGGCGGTGGCGGTGCTTGGTCGGGCGGCAACCCCCTGGCGTCGGCCTCGCCGTCAGGCGGGGGCAGCACCTACCCGAGCAACATGTCCGGGTCGGGTGACACGTTCGGCACGGTGGAAAGCGGCTCGGGCTCGTCGGGCGGCACCTCGTCCGAAGCGGGCACCCCCAGCGGCGGAACCCCTGACGGAGGCTCAGGAGGGGGATCCACAGGGGGACCTACAGGGGGATCCACAGGGGGATCCACAGGGGGATCCACAGGGGGAAGCTCCGGAGGCGGCTCGGGGGGCTACTCTCCGGTGATCCCCACCGAGATCGTGCCCCGAGAGCCCGTGCTGGCACCGCTGTCCACCCCGGTCAGTCTGCCCGGCACACTGCTGTTGATGGCTTTCGGTCTGGGCGCGCTCGCCAGCGTGCGCTCGCATCGTCGCCCCGGTTGAGGCCCGCCGACCGACCGTGCTGGCCGGCCGCGGGTGATCAGCGCATGCCGCCCGGCATCATGCCGCGCATGCCCCGCATCATCTTGGCCAGGCCCCCTTTCTGCATCTTCTTCATCATGGCCTGCATCTGGTCGAATTGCGCCAGCATGCGGTTGACCTCCTGAACCTGGACGCCTGCACCGGTGGCAATGCGCCGCTTGCGACTGGCCTTGATGAGCTCGGGGCGCGCGCGCTCGCCGGGGGTCATCGAGTGGATGATGCCCTGCATGCGGCGGATGTCCTTTTCCGCGCGCGTCATGTCGGCCTGACCTGCCGCGGCCTGGAACTGGGCGGGCAGCTTGTCGATCAGGGATGACAGCCCGCCCATCTTCTTCATCTGCGAGATCTGCATCAGGAAATCGTTCAGGTCGAAGCGACTGCCGCCCTTGAGCTTGTCGGCCAGATCCTTGGCTGCCTGCTGGTCGACATTGGCCTGGGCTTGCTCGACCAGGGCGAGGATGTCGCCCATGCCGAGGATGCGGTTGGCCATGCGGTCCGGGTGGAAGGCATCGAGCCCGTCCAGCTTTTCACCGACCCCGACGAACTTGATCGGGCAACCGGTGATCGCCTTCACCGACAGTGCTGCGCCGCCTCGCGAGTCGCCGTCGAGCTTGCTCAGCACCACGCCGGTCAGGGGCACCGCCTGGCGAAAGGCTTGCGCGGTGTTCACCGCGTCCTGGCCTTGCATCGCGTCGACCACGAACAGGGTCTCGATCGGGGAGATCGCGGCATGCAGCTCGGCGATCTCGCGCATCATCGCTTCATCGATGCCCAGGCGACCTGCCGTGTCGACCAGCAGGACGTCGTGATAGTGATTGCGAGCCCACTGCACCGCTGCCCGGGCAATCTCGACCGGTTTCTGGTCGGGCGTCGAGGCGAAGAAGTCGGCCCCGGCCTGGGCGGTCACGGTCTTCAGCTGCTCGATGGCGGCGGGTCGGTAGACGTCGCACGAGACCGTCAGCACCTTCTTCTTCTTCTGTTCGCGCAACCACTTCGCGAGCTTGCCGACGGTGGTGGTCTTGCCCGCGCCCTGCAGGCCGGCCATCAGGATGATGGCCGGTGGCTGGGTGGCCATGTTCAATTCAGCGGTCGTGCCGCCGATGAGGTCCACCAGTTCGCGGTGCACCACTCCAACCATGGCCTGCCCGGGCGACAGGCTGGAGAGCACCTCCTGGCCGAGCGCCTTGCTCTTGACCTTCGCGATGAAGTCGCGCACCACCGGCAGGGCCACATCGGCCTCGAGCAGTGCGATCCGGATTTCACGCAGCATTTCCTGCGTGTTGGCCTCGGTGAGGCGGGCTTCTCCGCGCATCGTCTTGACGACACGGGACAGCCTTTGAGACAGAGTATCGAACATGGCCTGCGCTACACTGCGAAGCGAATGATTGTACTGATTCTCCATCTGCTGCCTGCACTGCTTTATGCCGCGACCTGGCGCGTCTCCTGGCGGTCGACCGTTCCAGGCAGCGCAGCAGACCGGCCGACCGGCGCGGCGAACCCCACCCCTGCCCCCCGAGCTGCCCGCGACACCGGGGCGGGCTGGCTGCTGCCGCTGGCCCTGGTGCTGCACGCAGCTGCCCTGGTCTGGGTGCCTGAGGCCGCCCCTGTGCGCTTCGGGTTTGCCAAGGCGCTGTCGGCCATGTCCTGGATCGGCCTGGCGGTGGTC